>NZ_JABXEM010000335.1:0-10806 GCF_013372595.1 Myxococcus sp. AM011 | reverse complement strand
GGGCGGCTCGACCGCGAAGCCGCCGGGGCGAGGAGGGGCTTCCGCGCTGGCCTGCCCGCCCGCGGCATTGCGCAAGAAGGACAGGGGACGCGCGGCGGAGGGTGGCAGTCCGGCCATCACCGGTCCGGTGGCGGCGACAGGGGGCGCGACGGGAGGGGACGGAGGCGGGCTCCAGGCACCCGAGGGCCCTGAGTCCGACGCGCCGCCAGAGTGCTGAGGTAGCTCGATGTCATCCGGAGGCTCGGCCACGTAGTCCGACTCGTCGTAGCGCGAGGCTCCAAAGTCACGCGGCGCCGCCTGGAAGGTCGGTGCCTGCGAGCCCTGCGTTGACTCGGTGTCGCGGGAGGCTCCGAAATCACGCGGCGCCGCCTGGAAGGTCGGTGCCTGCGAGCCTTGGGCGGACTCGACGTCGCGCGCAGTGGTTGCATCGCTCGAAGCGCCCTGTGTGGACTCGGCGTTGCGCGTAGCTTCGAAGCCGCGAGGTGCTCCCTGCGTGGACTCGGCGACGCGCGGTGCCGCACCCATCCGAGCGTCGTCGGTGGGTCGAGGCTCGGACGCACTTCCAGCGGGCGCGGGGGACGCCGAAGGCGCACGCGCTATCGAAGCAGCGGAATCAGAGGTCGCACCGTGCGCCTCCCGGGCGGGAGGCGTCGGAGCAGGAACTTCCGGACGAGGAGCCGGTCGAGGCTCAGGCGCGAAAGTTCGTGGAGCTGGAGCGACCTCCTGGCGCTCCAGCATTGGTCTTGTTGGCACCCTCGCCCTGCGGCAGTCCGGCCGCGAGCCGATCCACCCGCGCCAGCAGCTCCGGAATGGAACCACCGGGCGACAACTGGATGGCCTTCAGCAGCGCCATCTCCAGCGCGAGCCTCGGCTGCGCCGCGCGAGACACGTCCCACACACTGCCGTGCACGATGTCGAACAGGCGGGTGAGCTGCGCGCTCTCCGCTTCCTTCGCCAGCGCGATGAGCGCCTTCTGCTCGGACTCGGCCAACTCGGCGGGCGCCTCGCCCAGCGTCTTCGTGACGAAGAGGTGGCGTAACTGGAGCGCCAGCTCCTCCGCGAGCCGCTTCAAGTCGAGCCCGCGGTTGAAGACCTCCTCCACGCGCTCGAGGATGCGCTTGGCGTCCTTGCGCACCAGCGCCTCGGCGAAGTCCTGCACCATCGTCCGGTCGATGGCGCCCAGGGCCTCGGCGACTTCTTCATCCGTGGGATTCGCGCCGCACGAAGCGAGCACCTGGTCCAGGAGGCTCAGCGCGTCGCGCATGCCACCCTCGGACTGGCGCACGACGAGCGACAGGGAGCGGTCCGAAATACCCGCGCCCTCCGCCTTGCAGATCTCCTGAAGTCGCTGGAGCATCCGCGCCGCGGAGATGCGGCGGAAGTTGTGGCGCTGGCAGCGCGAGAGAATCGTGTCCGGGAGCTTGTGCGCCTCCGTCGTCGCGAAGATGAACTTCACGTGACCGGGCGGCTCCTCCAGCGTCTTGAGCAGCGCGTTGAACGCCGCTCCGGACAGCATGTGGACCTCGTCGATGATGTAGATCTTGTGCCTGTCCCGCTGCGGCAGGTACTTCGCGTTCTCGCGAATCTCGCGGACGTTCTCCACGCCGTTGTTGGACGCACCGTCGATCTCCGCCACGTCCACGCTGGTGCCGTTGGCGATTTCGATGCACGCCCGGCACTCGCCGCACGGAGTCGCCGTGGGGCCCTTGTCACAGTTGAGGGCCTTGGCGAGCAGTCGAGCGGCCGTCGTCTTGCCGACACCACGAGGGCCACAGAACAGGTACGCATGAGCGACCCGGTCCATCTTGATGGCGTTCGCGATGGTCCGGACGACGTGCTCCTGTCCGGTCATGTCATCGAACTTCTGCGGGCGCCATTTACGCGCGAGGACGAGGTAGCTCATGGGGGTCTTCATCTAAACACGACGGCGACGGGGATCCATCTCCAGGCGCTCGGACTCAGCGTCCCAGGGCCTTGAGCACCACGCCCGCCGCGTTGTGGCCCGCCGCGCCGATGACGCTGCCGGCGGGGTGGCAGCCCGCGCTGCAGAAATAGAGCCCCTGCACCGGCGTCTCGTAGGGCAACCGGTCGGTGAAGCCCCGCTTGTTGTCCACATGATGGATGTGGCCGCCCGTGATTCCGAAGTGGCTCTCGATTTTCGGGGGTGTGAGGGCGAAGTACTCCTGCACCTTGTCACTGGTGCCCGGGGCGAAGCGGTCGCAGATGGACAGGAGGTGCTGCACGTACTTCGACTCCTCCTTCTCCCACGTGGTGCCCTCCAGCTTGTAGGGCACCCACTCCACGAAGAGGGCGGAGTTGTGGTGTCCCTCGGCGTCGCGCAGCGTGGGGTCCACCGTGGTGTGGATGTACCACTCGATGGAAGGGAACTCCGACAGCTTGCCCGCCTGCGTCTCGCGGTACGAGCGCTCCAGCGCGCCGAGCACGTCGTCCTCCTGGGGCAGCAGGTGGATGGTGGGGCCGAACTGGCCCCGGTCCTCGGGGAGGCAGGTGAAGGTGGGCAGCTCCTTCAGGCACAGGTTCACCTTGAGCGTGGTGCCCGGCACCGCCATCGCGTTCACCTTCGCGCGGTAGTCCGCGGGCAGTGCCGCCGAGTCCACCAGCTTCAACGTGCGGAACGGGTCGCCGTTGGAGATGACGACGTTGGCGCTCAGCTCCTCGCCATTCTCCAGCACCACGCCCTTCACCACGCCCGCGTCCACGCGGACCGACGTCACCTTCGCGCCGGTGCGGATGACGGCGCCGTACTTGCGCGCGACGTTGGCGATGGACTGGGTGACGGTGCCCATGCCACCGGCGACAATCATCCACGTGCCGCCGCTGCCTGGCAGCCGGCACATGTTGTGGACGAGCAGGTTCATGCCCGTCCCCTGCGTGTCATAGCCGCCGTCCAGTCCAGAGAACGCGTCGGTCACCGCGTACATGGCCTTCACGAAGTCGGACTTGAATCGGAAGCGCTCCAGGTACTGGCGCGCCGAGCCCTGACACAGCTGGATGAAGTTCCGCCGCAGCGCGGGCCGGATGTAGCGCTCGGCGGTCTCCTCGATGGAGAGCGGGGGCAGGAGCCACGACGGGGCCAGGTCATCGCGCAGCGCGCCCAGCTCCGCGTTCATCGCCTGGTTGGCCTCCCAGTCCTCCTGGGAGAAGAACTCCAGGAACTGGCGCTTCAGCTCGCGCTCGTCCGAGCCGAACAGCAGATAGCGCTTGCCCGTGGTGGGCAGGAAGTAGTGCGGGTCCCTCCGCTTGAGGGGCAGGTCCAGCTCCAGTTCGCGCAGCAGCTCCGGCGGCATCAAGCCCAGGAGGTACGCGCCCGTGGACACGCCGAGCCCCGGCGCGCTCTTGAACGGATATTCGGTGCGGCACGCTCCGCCGATGACGTCCTTGTCCTCCAAGACGGTGACCGACAGGCCCCGACGCGCGAGCATCGCCGCTGTCACGAGCCCGTTGTGTCCCGCTCCCACCACGATGACGTCCGGCATGTGTCTTCCTCCTCAAGGAACCGCGTTCCTACCCGAGCGAGGGCCTGCCGGACAAACGTCACCTGGCTTGCACCCGGGCGCGGGGCCGGGGAGAGTCCCCGACGCCCGTGTCCGCACCCCTGCCCGACGCACCCACCGCCCCCGTGCCGCTCGAGAACCCGCCGGCCGAGGCACCTCGTCCCGAGCCTCGGAATCGCGCGCTCCTCACCTGGCTGCCCCTCGTGGGCGTGGCGCTCCTGCCGGCCATCGTCGCGGTGACGCAGTTGGGCCGCATCCATCCCGACGAGGTGTATCAAGCCCTGGAGCCCGCCTACTGGCGCGTCCATGGCTACGGCGTGCTGGCGTGGGAGTGGCGCGATGGCATCCGCAACTGGGCTGTACCTGGGGTGCTGGCGGCCTTCCTCAAGCTGGCGGGGGTGCTCGGCATCACCGACCCGCAGGGCTATCGCGCGGTGGTGGCCCTCCCCCAGCTCGCGCTGCATGCGTGGAGCCTGTGGGCCGCCTACCGCTTCGCCGCCCGTCGAGCCGGCCCCATGGGAGGCTGGCTGGCCGTCCTGCTGCTGGGCCTCTACGGACCGGTGCTCGTCTTCGCCGGGCGCACGCTGGCGGAGTCCATCTCCACGTCCTTCCTCCTCGTGGCCATGGAGGCGTTGGACAGGCGCGAGCGCGAGGGCAGGGCGGGCCTCGTCGGTGGCGCGGCCCTGGGCCTGGCCGTCGTCACCCGCTACCCGTCCGCCATCTGCGTCGTCGCGGCGCTTCTCTGGCTGATGGCCGCCCGACGCTGGAAGCTCCTGGCCTTCACCTGCCTGGGGGGACTCGCCGTGGCCGCGGGGCTGGGCCTGCTGGACCACCTCACCTGGGGCGGCCCCTTCCACTCGTTCTTCAAGTACGTCCGCTTCAACGTCCTGTCCGGAGAGGCGGCGGCCCGCTTCGGCTCGGCGGCTCCTCGCTTCTACGCGATGCCCCTGCTGACGGCCGTGCCGCTCTGGGCCTGGGCCGCCGTGCCGCTGGGCTTCTGGGTGATGAAGCGAAAGGCCGGTGTGTCCCTGCCTCTTACGTGCGCGGTCATCTATCTGGGAGTGCTGCTGGGGACCGCGCACAAGGAGGAGCGCTTCCTCTACCCGGCGCTGGTGCTGGGACTCCTCGCGGCGGCCCCCGTCGTCGCGGGCTTCATCACCTCACGGGCGCAACTCGCGTTGCGCTGGGGACTGGCCACGGGGGCACTGGCCTCGGGGCTCGCCTCCGCCTGGCTCTTCCCTCCGAATGATCTCCGCGCGGACCAGTTTCGAGCCATCGTCGCGGCGACGCGCATGGGCGGCGCGACAGGCCTGGTCATCGTCAACGAGGGGCTGTGGGGTTCCGGTGGCTTCTTCTACCTGGGCCAGCAGATTCCCTGGCTCACCTGCGACTGGCCCCGGGACGGCGCCTTCCAGCAGGGCATGCGCGAGCGGCGCTTCAACCGCGTCGTCACCTTCGAGGACCGGGCCCTGCCCGAAATCCAGGCGGCGGGCTTCCGGATTGCCCAGCGCATCGGCCGCGAGACGCTGCTCGTCCGGGACTGAGCGACGCAGGCCGGCAGGGGAGGGCACGAGCAAGGACCCCTCTGCCCCCAAGCCCGCAAAGGCGAAGAGCCAGCCCCCGAGATGGGGACTGGCTCTTCAGAACGGCCGGGACACACGCGGTAGATCGCTACCGTTGCTTCCTTCCGGACCTGGCGGGGTTCGCGCCCCCACGTTGTCCCGACCACAAAAGATGTAGACATCGACTGCTGAAACAACAACTACGGAGAGGGTGGGATTCGAACCCACGATACCCTTTCAGATATACACGCGTTCCAGGCGTGCGCCTTCAACCGCTCGGCCACCTCTCCAAAAAAGTCTGGAGCGGAGAGCGTAGGATTCGAACCTACGATACCGTTACCGGTATGCCTGATTTCGAGTCAGGTGCCTTCGACCACTCGGCCAGCTCTCCAAGTATTCAATTGTCGCGTCGCTTCGCTCGCAAGCGCTCGAAGAACGACTTTAGAAGAATCCGGCTGTCTTCCGCCAGGATACCACTCGTGACCTGGAGCCGGTGGTTGTGTCGGGGCTCTTCGGCCAGATTGTACAGAGAGCCAACTGCACCTGCCTTCGGGTCCATGGCGCCAAAAACGAGGCGTGTCACCCGGGACTGCACCAATGCACCGGCGCACATCGCACACGGTTCCAACGTCACGTACAGCGTGACGCCCGTCATCCGCCAGACACCCAGATGCCTGCGAGCGGCATCCAACGCGAGGACTTCCGCATGGGCGAGGGGATTGCGGTCCACTTCGCGGCGGTTGAAACCCGTTCCGATGATGTTTCCATCATGGACCGCTACCGCACCGACGGGGACCTCTCCAAGTGTCGCGGCTTCCCGCGCGAGCGCGAGGGCCTGCTGCATGAAAGCTTCGTCACTCATGGAGACGGCGTGAAAAGAAGGGAACGCTCCCTGGAGGATTCGAACCTCCGGCCTTCGGATTCGTAGTCCGACGCTCTATCCAGCTGAGCTAAGGGAGCAAATCTTCACGCACTGCTACAACAAAGGTGGCGGAGAGAGAGGGATTCGAACCCTCGATACCCTTTCGAGTATGCAGGTTTAGCAAACCTGTGCCTTCAGCCTCTCGGCCATCTCTCCAACTCTTCTCTGTCAAAGAACCGCAAAACTCAAGCACAAATTCGGAGGCGGTAGGATTCGAACCTACGGAGAGCTTGCACCCTCTGCGGTTTTCAAGACCGCTGCCTTCAACCGCTCGGCCACGCCTCCATACAACGACTTCAGCCGGCGGTGTCCCTCGGACCGACGTCGACCGTGGGGCCGCCCTTCTACCTCATTCCGCGCCCGTTGCAAGCGGATGATCACAGTTCTAAAGCGGCTTCAGTTCCTTGATGCCGCCCATGTAGGGCCAGAGCACTTCCGGGATGGCGATGGTGCCGTCGTCACGCTGGTAGTTCTCCAGGATGGCGATGGAAGTCCGGCCCACCGCGAGCCCGCTGCCGTTCAGGGTGTGGACGAGCTGCGGCTTGTCCCCCTTCTGGGCCCGGAAGCGAATCTTCGCCCGGCGGGACTGGAAGTCGCCGCAGTCCGAGCAGGACGAAATCTCCCGGTACGCGTTCTGCCCCGGCAGCCAGACCTCGATGTCGTACGTCTTGCGGGCGGAGAACCCCATGTCGCCGGTGCACAGCAGCATCACCCGGTGGTGCAGGCCCAGGCGGCGCAGGATGTCGCACGCGTCGTCCGTCATGGACTCCAGTTCCTCCAGGCTCTTGTCGGGCTGGGCGAACTTCACCATCTCCACCTTGTGGAACTGGTGCTGGCGGATGAGGCCGCGGGTGTCCCTGCCGGCGGCGCCGGCCTCCGCGCGGAAGCACGGGCTGAAGGCGCAGTAGCGGATGGGCATCGACTCGCCCTCGAGGATTTCGTCCGCGTGGTAGTTGGTGACGGGCACTTCCGCGGTGGGGATGAGGAAGCGCTCGGGGTCGCCCAGCGTCTTGAAGGCGTCGTCCTCGAACTTGGGCAACTGGCCCGTCCCCATCATCGTCTCTCGCAGCACCAGGTAGGGCGGAAGCAGCTCCGTGTAGCCCTTCTGGGTGTGCACATCGATCATGAACGTGACGAGCGCACGCTCCAGCCTCGCCAGTGCGCCCTTGTAGAAGGTGAAGCGGCTGCCGGAGACCTTCGCGGCGCGCTCGAAGTCGAGCATGCCCAGCTTCTCCCCCAGCTCGAAGTGCTGCTTCGGCGTGAAGGGCAGGTTCGGCTTCTCACCCCAGCTCTTCACCTGGACGTTCTCGTCCGCGCTGGCGCCCACGGGCACGGACTCGTGCGGCAAGTTGGGGATTAGCAGGAGGATGCGGTCGATCTCCTCCTCCACCTCCTTGAGGCGGTTCTGCTTGTCCTTGATGTCCTGGGAGACGGCGCGAAGGTCGCCGCGCAGCGCGTCCAGCGCCTGGGGGTCCTCCTTCGCCTTCTTCTTCATCTCCTCGTTGGCGGCGTTGCGGCGCGCGGCCAGCGACTCCATGGAGGCGAACAGCTTCCCGCGCTCGGAGAACAGCTCCTGGAAGGGGCCGAGGTCCAGGTTGCCGCCCCGCGTCTTCAGGCGAGCGACGACCGCATCGAAGTTCTGCGCAACGTTCCGGAGGTCCAGCATGGGGGACGCCTTGTAGTCACCCTCGGTGGGCGTCAGCAAGACTCCTCGCGCCCGGGGTGCTCAAGGGCGGACGCCCCGGGCCCAAACCGCCTGACGCCGGCCATCCCTGGAAGGACGGCCGGCTGTCGGCTGGCGGCTAGTTCTGCAGGTCGTAGATCTCTTCCTCGATGTCCTTCTTGTCCGTCGCGTCCGGCTTCTTCACGAGGTAGTCCTTGAAGGCCTGCACGGCTTCCCGGCGCTTGTTCTTCTCCTTATAGGCGAAGCCCAGGTAGTAGTAGGTCATCGGGTTCTCCGGCTCGACGCTGGAGGCCTTGCGGTACCAGTCAATGGCCTTGGCGTGCTGGGCCTGCTCGGTGAAGGCGCGGGCGACCTTGTAGTAGACGTGGGTCAGCTTCGCGTCCGCCTTGAGGGCCGTCTGGTAGCGCTTGATGGCGTCGTTCCAGCGGGCGGCGTTGAAGTACGCGTCGCCGATGGAGCCGAGCACGCGGGTGCGGCGCGGATCCGCCTTGAGGCTGTCCTCGAAGGAGGCGATGGCCTCGTCGAACTCGCCGTTCTCCAGGTGGGCGTGGCCGAGTGCCTCGTGCGCGTCCGCGTTGGCCGGGTCCAGCGTCACCGCGGTGTTCCACTCGCGCATGGCGTCCGGCAGGTTCTTCGCATCGCGGAGGATGACGCCGTAGGCGTAGTGGTAGTCGGGGCGCTTGGGGGCGCGCTCCACGGCCTTGCGCATGGCGTCCATGGCCTGGGTGAACTCCAGCCGCTTCGCCTTCACGAGCCCCAGGTAGTAGAGCGCCTCGTGGTTGGAGGGCTCGTTGCTGAGCGCCAGGCCCAGGTTGCTCTCCGCGCTGGGCAGCTCTCCGCGCTCCAGCAGCACGGCGCCCAGGGTGATGGGAATCGTGGTGGAGCGGGGGTCCTCGGCCTTGGCCTTCTCCAACTCGGCCACGGCCTCGTCCAGCTTGCCCAGGCGCCACAGGACGATGCCGCGCTGCAGCCGGCCGTCCTTCAAGAGGTGCGGGTCCAGCTCCAGGGCGCGGTTGGCCTCCGTCTGGGCCTTCTCCAAGTCTCCATTGAGCAGCGCCACGCGCGACAGGCCCAGGTGGGCGTCGGCGAGGTTGGGGTCCAACTGCACGGCGCGCTCGAACTCCTGCTGTCCCAAGAGCGCGTTGTTCTCCGCCAGGGCCAGCTCGCCCAGACCGGAGCGCACGCCCGCGTGTTCCGGGGCCTTGGTGGCGGCCTGCTCCAACTGGGTGCGGGCCTCCGCGTTGCGGCGCTGACGCAGGTAGAAGCGGCCCAGGTAGAGGTTGGCCTCCACCAGCGCGGCGTCCGCGGCGATGGCGCGCTTGTAGTGGCCCTCCGCCTCGGAGAGCTTGTCCAGCGCGTCCTCGATGCGGCCGTAGAGGTAGGCGATGCGGGCCTCGTTGGGGAACTGCCCGCTGGCCTTCTGCACGGCATCCAGGGCCGCCTGCATCTTCCCGGTCATCACCAGCGAGGTGATGTGGCCGTCGGCGTACTCCAGGTTGTCGCTCTCCTCGGACGCGAGCGCCGTGTACAGCGGCAGGGCGCCCTCGTAGTTGCGCTGGGCGCGCATCACGTGGGCCAGTTGCGCCTTGAGGAAGTCGGACTGGGGGTCCTTCTCCATGGCGGACTTCAGCTCCGCCTCGGCCTCCTTGGGCTTGTGCTGGTGGAAGAGCGCCACGCCCTTGAGGCCCCGGGCCCGCGCCAGCTCCGCCGGGCCGAGCGCGGACTGGACGTCCTCCGCCAGGGCCTCGTCGATGGACTGGGTGCCCTTCTCCGCGTCCTTGCGCACCAGGAGCTGCACGGCGGCGAGCTCCACGGCGGAGGCGGCGTGCTTGCGGTCGGCCTCGAGCGCGGCGGCGTACGAAGCCGCGGCATCGTCGGCGCGGCCCGCGGCCTGGTGCAGGTTGCCGAGCGCGTGGTGGGCCTTGGCGGACTTGGGGTCCGCGGCGAGCACCTTCTTCAGCGTCTCGATGGCGCTGTTCTGGTCGCGCTTCATCGCCTGGGCCTCGGCCACGAGGAAGGCCAGCTCCAGGTCCGCCTGGTTCGCCTCGCGGCTGTAGGCGTCCAGGAGCGGCGTCAGCGCGGCGTCCGCCTGCCGGGAGGTGAGCGCGAGCGACGCGGCGACCTTGATGACGTCGACGTCCTTCTCGCCCAGGAGCGCGATGTCCTCCATCGCGTCACGGCAGCGGCTCATGTCCGCCATGTCGGCCGCGGCGTACTTGCGCTGCAGGTAGTAGACGGACTGGCACCACAGCGAGCGCACCGCCGGGTACTCCTTCTCCTGGAGCGCCTGCGCGGAGAGGGTGTGCGCCTGCTTGTAGCTGGCGAAGGTGTCCTGGAGGAGCGCCTGCCGCGCCTGGTTCACGAGCTCCGCCTGGGGCGAGCCGTCCGAGACGCGCGCGGGGAACAGGGCGCGACGCCCGAAGGCGCCGTAGCGCGTGCCGAACTCCGTGCCCACGCCGATGCCCAGGAGCAGCACCGCCACGCCGGCGGCGATGAACATGGGGATGCGCTTCTTGATCTTCGCGTCGGCGCCGCTGCGGTCCACGACGGAGACCGCGGCCATGCGGCCTTCGTAGAGCTGCTCCAGGCGACGCATGTTCGCCTGCGTCCCGCCCGGGTCGGCGCGAGGCGCCTCCGTGTCCGACGCGGTGGCGACGGGGGCGGCGGCCACCACCTTGGACGGGCCCTCCATCAGCCGCTGGATGGCGGTGGCGAAGGTGGGGATGGTGCCGATGGCCGACCACTGCTCCGAGTCGAGCGACACGTCCTCGTTGCCGAGCAGCTGCCCGTCCTCGAGCATCTTGACGACGACGCCCTCGTCGAAGGGACCGAACACCTTGCCCGAGCGGCGACGGACGTGGAAGCGGCGCACCTTCGCGCCGGCCTGTCCTGTCTCGCGGCCGGCGGCGTCGTCGATGAAGGACAGCATCTCCAGGCCGTCCGCCGGGCCCGCGTTGGGCGGAGGCGGCAGCGGGTCGGAGAGGTCCGCTTCCAGGTCGTCACCGGGCCGCGCGGTGGGGTCGAACTCCAGCGAGTCCGGGACTCCCGCGGACGGAGCGGGCGACGGGGGCATCCCGAAGTCCACGTCGCCGAAGTCCACCGAGGGGTTGAAGGACGCGGGCG
>NZ_JABXEM010000334.1:0-11057 GCF_013372595.1 Myxococcus sp. AM011 | reverse complement strand
GTGGGGGAGGCGGAGGGACGTCCCGGGCTGGGCGTCACCAAGGTGGTGCCCACGCTGTACCGGAAGACGGCGCTGGCCACGGCGATTCTGGACCGGCTCCGGGCGTACTTCCCGGACTCACTGGCCACCACGCCCCTGGGCTACGACGTCAAGGTGGACGAGGCGCAGAGCCACGGGAAGACCATCTTCGAGTACGCGCCCAGGAGCCGGGGGGCGCGGATGCTGGCGGCCATCGCGGCCGAAATCCACGGCGGGCCCGCTCCCCGGAAGCGGAAGCGGGCACCGCGAGCCGGCTAGGGCTCCTGCTTCTTCTGCTGCTCGAACTGCTCGAGCTTCTTCTCCAGCTCTTCCAACCGCTGGGTGAGCGACTGCATGTCGCGGCCCAGGGCGGGGAGGTTGCCGGTCAGGTTCTCGACGACGTGCTTGACGCGCTCGTCGATCTTCCGCTGCCAGTCCTCGAAGGCGCGCTGGCTGGCCTTCAGCAGGTCGGCGGGAGACAGGCCTCCCGCGGCATCGGCGGCGGCCTGCGGGGTCTCCTCGACGGCCGTCTCGGGGAGGCCCGCCTTGGCGGCTTCCTCGCGACGCAGGAGCTTGTCGAGTCGGGATTCCGCTTCCTCTCGGATGGAGGCGACGCGGGGAGTGACCTCTTTCTGGATGAAGCCGGAGATGGATTCGCCGGGGTGGCGGATGATCTCCCGCAGCACCGACAGCGGCATCTGGTTCTTCTTCTTCTCCTCTTCGAAGATGATCTGCGCGAGGGTGACCGAAGTCAGATCTTCTTTCGTGCGGTTGTCTACAATCCGCACCTCGGTGCCCTCCTTGATCATCGCGGCGATCTCATCCAGCGTCACGTACCGGCTCTCCACGGTGTCGTAGAGTTTTCGGTTCGTGTACCGCTTGATGATCTTCGGCTCCTTGCTCGGAGCGCCTGCTTGCTCGGCCTCGCTCATCGGTCTCTCCGCCCCTTTTGGGCTCGACTCAAAGCCAGCTTCCATGTCTGAGTCTCGCAGGGGCGAACCTCGTACCAGAGGGGTTGGAGGCGAGCAAGCAGCGAGAACCCGACTCGCGGTACCCGCCCGGTGGCCCTATACTCGTCCCCGCCCCCAGGCCTGAATGATCGTCAAGTGCGCGCGGTGCCAGACACGGTTCAAGATCCCCGACGAGAAGGTGACCGAAAAGGGGGTCAAGGTCCGCTGCACCAAATGTCAGAACACGTTCCGCGTCACCCGCGAACATGGCGGGGAGGATGCCGGTGCGTCCTCGCCTCCCTCCTCGGCCGGGCAGGCCGACCCGTTCGCTGAGTTCGGAGCCGCTCCAGACCCGAAAGGCGTGGAAGTCACACGGCCCGGCTTCTTCGCCCAGGGCGTCGCCGCCACGCGCACGGAGCCCGCGTCGTCTGGAAATCCCTCCTGGAACAGCATGGATGGGGAGCTCGACGACGGAGTCTTCCGCGAGCCCACCCGCATCGGTCCGATGCCTCGGCCGCCGCTCCAGGCCCCGGAGTCGCCCGGCGCCGGCACGGCGCGCAATGGGGGCGCTGTTCCCTTGCCCGCACCGCCCGAGGCCGTTCGTCCACCAGTGGACACATCGACCGGGCTGTACGGTGGCGCGGTGCCGCCTCCCGTCGACGAAGGCGCGGCGATGTTCTCGGGCGCGGTGCCCCTGCCAGGTGGTTCGGGCCCGGGAGTCGCTTCGCCTCGCGGTGCGTCACCGGGAGCGATGACGCGTCGGCCCATGCCGCCGCCTCCGCCCGCCGCGCTGCGCCAGGGTGGAGGGGCAGCACCAGGCTCACTGGGGCCTGGCGAGGACGACCCGTTCGCGGACTTCATGTCCGCTCCGATGCCGGGAGGGGCGGAGGATCCATTCGACTCACTGCCCGCGCCCGTGACGGGGCCGAGCATCGCCGACCGTCGACCCGTGGCTCCCGCCGCGCGGGTGGCTCCGCCTCCTGCTCCTCCCAGCGTGGAGGAGGATCCGTTCGCGTCCATCGACATCGACGACGCGACGGTGACAGGGAGCCCGCCGGTCCAGGCTCCGCCGGCTCCACCCAGTGCGGAGGAGGATCCGTTCGCGTCCATCGACATCGACGACGCGACGATGACGGGACAGCCTCCGTTCTCTTCGTCGGCGCCCCCCGCGCGTGGGGCCCTTCCGAGTGCTCCGCCCGCCGCGACCGGGGCTCCGCCGGGTGCTCGTGCCGCTGTGGCGCAAGCCCCCGCGCAGCGCGCGGCCGCCGCGGGTGTGCCTGCTTCCGACGCGCGAGCGCCACTCGGCTCCGCGCCTCGGCCGGGAGCACCTGGGGCCGCATCCGCGCCGCGTGCCGCTCCAGTGGGTGCGGCCGCGCCTTCCGGAGCCTCGGCGAGTGCGGGTGCTTCATCCGCGCCCCGTGGAGGTTCGGCGGGAGCTCCGCTCACCGCATCGCCCGCGCGTGCCGCCCAGTCGGGAGCTGCCTTCCTGGGGCCCGAGGGCGGGACCTTGCCTGGGCGTCCTCCTCACCAGGGTGCCGCCCCGTCGGCGCGTCCGGCTGGCGGCGCGGCGCCGTACTCCGCGCCCGAAGACGCGACGGTCCCCGGCCGTCCTCCGCTTCAGGCCGCTCCGAGCGATGCGGACCCGTTCGCATCTCTCGACCTCGACGACGCGACGAGGCCCGGCCGTCCTCCGCCGCAGGCGGCCCCCAGTGGCGCGGACCCGTTCGCGTCACTCGACCTCGGCGATGCGACGGTGCCCGGTCGTCCTCCGCTTCAGGCGGCGCCGAGTGGCGCGGATCCATTCGCGTCACTCGACCTCGACGACGCGACGAAGCCCGGTCGTCCGCCACAGCCGTCCGCTGGCCTGGGCCCCGCTTCACCTCCCGATGCCCAGGACTTGTTTGGCCACGCCTCGGATGGCGACTTCGGTGAGCACGCGGGCGTTCAGCCCTCCGATACCGGGCGCGCCGAGCTGTTCGGCTCCTCGTCCCATGATTCGCTCGGGCTCGATGACTCCCAGGCGCACTCGACGGGCTCGCTCCTGGACGACGTTCCTCCTCCGGACGAGGGCCTGGACTTCGGTGGCGTCACCCTCGGCCGCATCGGCGGGGCAGGGGTGGGGCAGCGCGAGGTCCTCGAGTTGGATCCGCAGATGTCCACCGCGCCCGTGGTCTCCGTGGCCAAGCCCACGGCCCGGCCGGAGGACGTCGGAATTCCCCAGGGCCGCCCGCCGAGCCGCGCGCGCAAGGTGACGGCGCTGCTCGTCAACCTCGTGGTGGCCGCCGCGCTCGTGGTGGGACTGGGCGCGGTGGGCAGCGTCTATCTGAGCGAAGGGCGACTGGACCTGTCGGTGCTGTCGCCCGAAAGCCTGCGCGCCCTCTTCGTCCCCGAGCCCAAGCCGCTGGTGGCGCTCGACGTCTCCAACGGCCTGTACGAGACGCAGTCTGGACGCCCGCTCTTCTTCATCCGGGGCGACGTGGAGAACCGGACCGGCGCGGCGACCCATGTCCGCGTGCGCGGCGCGCTCTTCGACGGTGACCAGCGCGTGCGCTCCGTCGAGGGGCTCGCGGGCCTGGTGGCCACTCCCGAGGAGCTTCACGCCGTGGGCAACGCGGAGGCGGCTCAAGCCCTGCGCAAGCGCCTGGACGCGGGAGCAGCCTCCGTCGCGCCCGGGGCCCGCGCGCCCTTCCTCCTCGTGTTCCATGAGTATCCGGCGGCCCTCGGGAGCTTCCGGCTCGAAGTCTCGGTGGAGGCCGTCCCAGCGCCCGCCGCCGAGGCCGTCCCCGCCCCCACGGAGGCCGTGCCTTCCCAGGCACCCGCCCAGGCCGCGCCCACGGAGTAAGCGCCATGCCCTCGTTGGACGACGCACGCAACGTCGCCAGGTTCCTCCACGCCCTGGGTGGAGGCGCCGAGGTGCGCCGCAAGGCCGCCGCGAGGGAGCTGTCTCGCGGCGACCCGTTCGACGCGAACGAGCTGGTGGGGCACCTCATCTCCCTCTCGCGTCAGGGCTGGGAGCCCGCCACCTGTGTGCTGTCCGACTTCCTGGCCGCGCTGGCGCAGGAGGCGGAGCACATCCCCCACGTCACCGAGCTGCGCAGGCTCGCGCATGTGCAGGCGCTCGACACGGTGGCGGACCTGTTCGCGCAAGGCCCCGCGAAGCGGGAGATGAACCCGGACGCCGCCGCGCGCGCGGACGCCAACGCCTTCTCCCAGTCACTGGGGCACCTCAAGCAGCAGGCCCGGCTCACGAGAGACCCGGACACGCTGTCCCGCCTGGCCACCGTCAGCAACCCGTCCGTGCTGCGCAACGTCCTCATCAACCCGCGCCTCACCGAGGACCTGGTGGTGCGCATCGCCGCCCGCCGTCCGGCCCGCCCGGAGCCGCTGCTGGAAATCTGGCGCTCTCCCCGCTGGTCCGTGCGCCACACGGTGCGCCGCGCGCTCGTCTTCAACCCGTACCTGCCCCCCGAAATCGGCGCGAAAATCGTTCCGCTGCTCAACACCAGTGACTTGCGCGAGCTCCACGCGAGCGCCGGGCTGCACCTGTCCCTGAGGGAGCAGGCCGCGCGACTGCTGGCGGAAGGGGCGGCCTCGCTTCAGCCCGCGCCGGAGGAAGCGTCCGAGCCCGCGAGCGGAACCCGTCACCTGCACGACTGAATGGCGGCGAAAAGAGGAGGCGGGCGGACTAGCGGCGACGCGTTGAATCCGGCTCGCTGAACTCGGCGTCCGTGGAGCCCCGGCGCGAGGACGGCAGCGACTTCGCGTCGACCAGGTCCTCGCCCTTGGAGGCCTTGCGGAACGAGTAGACGAACTTGCCCACCGCGTTGCCGAGCTGGCCCATCCGGGCGGCCGAGAAGACCACCAGCAGGATGAAGCCGAGGAGGATGATTTCGCCGAGGTGAAGGCCCAACATGATGAACTCAGA
The DNA here is from genome assembly GCF_013372595.1 of Myxococcus sp. AM011. Lineage (NCBI taxonomy): Bacteria > Pseudomonadati > Myxococcota > Myxococcia > Myxococcales > Myxococcaceae > Myxococcus > Myxococcus sp. AM011. The sequence goes on along the minus strand of NZ_JABXEM010000334.1, from coordinate 6,164 downwards.
GTGCAGCAAAGGGGTAGGGGAGGCAAGCCGCGCGTCCACCCGCTGACGCCCGTCCGCACTTCTGCTGCGCGGGAAGGCTCATCCAGCGCACACTGAGCCCATGCTCCTGCTTGCCCACCGAGGCGCCTCCGCCGACGCCCCCGAGAACACCCTGGAAGCCTTCACGGAGGCCACCCGGCAGGGGGCCGACGGCGTGGAGCTGGATGCCATGGTGTGCGGCTCGGGCGAGGTAGTCGTCTGCCACGACGAGCGGCTGGAGCGCCTGGCGCGCCTTCCCTGGGAGGTGCGCCACACGCCCTGGTGGAAGCTGCGCCGCGCGGACGTGGGGACGGCGCTGGGCTTCGCTCCGGCGCGCATCCCCTTGCTGGAGGAGGTGCTGGAGGCGCTGCCGTCGCAGTTCGTCGTCAACATCGAGCTGAAGTGCGACCGGTTCGACGACGACGGCCTCTCCCGGAAGGTGGCGGAGCTGGTGCGTCGCCTGGGGCTGGCCGAGCGCGTGGTCATCTCCAGCTTCAACCCGCTGTGCCTCTTCCGCCTGCTCGCCGTCGCGCCCGAGCTGCGGCGGGGCTACCTCATCGACCCGGACCGGCGCTGGGGCGTGCACGCGTACGCGGTGAGCCCGCTCGTCTCGTCCCACTCGGTGCACCCCTACTACGAGGACTGCACTCCGGAGCGGGTCGCCACCTGGCGCGCCGCGGGGCTGCGGGTGGCCACCTGGACGGTGGACGACGCCACGAAGGCCCGCGCGCTGGAGCAGATGGGCGTCAGCTACCTCATCACCAACCGGCCCGGCGCGCTGCGAGAGGCCCTGCGCGCCGCGGCCTGACCGCCCGCGCCTAGAAGTCCAGGCCCAGCGTGGTGCTGAAGGCGAACACCGCGGGCAGGCCCCGGTCCTCGAGCGCGTTCGGATTGTCCGCGCGAGGCGTCTCGACGCTGCCGGTGCGGGTGAGCGACAGCTCCGCGCCCAACTGGAGCACGCCGCCGATGAAGCGCACGCCGCCGTAGATGCGCTGATTCACGTTGTCGCCGAAGGACACCTTCGCGTAGTTGGCCGTGCCGTCCAGCGCCTCGCGCGAGTCGTTGCCGAGCGAGTCCTCGTAGTCGCGCGTCGGGTCGAAATCGAGGCGGCTGGTGGTGGCTCCGACGAAGCCCAGGTCCAGGCCACCGTAGGGCGTCAGCGTCACCATGCCGCCCAGCGGGAACTGCTTGCCCACGCCGATGTCCAGGCCCATCACCGTCAGGCTCAGGTCCCGGGCGCCGAACAGCTTCGTCGCGTGCCCGCGCACGCTCACGTCCGGGAGCCACGTGAAGCCCTCGTTGACGGCCCACTTCACCTCGCCGGTGGCCACCACCTGGCTGCTCTTCTCCACCCAGCCCACGCGCCCGCCCAGCTCCAGCGAGAAGGGCAGGCCCTTGCGCACGTGGAAGGAGGGGATGAGCACCGTGGAGGGCTGGTCCACGTTCTCCGTGGGGATGCGCACGCTGTCCGGCAGCGACACCACGGACAGCTCCGCGTTGATGGCCCAGGCCGAGTGCCCCGTCGTCTCCGGCGGCATCAGGTTCGCCGAGGTGATCGCGGCGCCCATGACGCGGGCGAAGGCGCGGAAGTTCGCGTTGGCGGCGGCGTTGGAGCCATCCGCCGCATTCGGATCACCAAAGTCCGAGATGCGCAGGTCGTTGTCGTCCGCGTATGCGGTCGCTCCCGAGACACACGCCGCCAGGGCGAGCCACCGACTGAACGTCCGCATTCGAGTCACCGCCTCCCGGGAACCCGCCGGCCGGGGGCGCCCCACAGCGGCGGACGCTAACGCCAGCCCGCGAGGAGCGTCAACAAAACGGGCGGCCCTTCCGACGAGTCTCTTGAAGAGGACCCACCGGAGGGGCCGCCCGGAAGGCGGCGCCGCGTGTCGTCAGACGCCTACTGCGGCTGCGGCTTCACCCCACCGGGGCTCTGGCCGGTGACCTTCTGGGCCACCTCCGCCGGACGGCGGCGGATGACCAGGGTGCGGCGGCTGGCGAAGTCGGTGCTCTCGCGAGCCACCACCAGCACGTTGTTGTTGCCTTCCTTGAGGTTGAACTCGGTGGAGAACTTCAGGGTGTTCGGCTCGCCACCCTTCGGGTCCACGCCCTTGAAGTAGACCTTCTGGTCGTTGACCAGAACGTACACGTCCAAGAGGCCGTTGGGGTCCGTCACGACGCCGGACAGGGTGAACTTCTCCCCGTTGGCGACCAGGCCGCCCGCGGACGGGTCCGCGTCCAGCTTGATGTCCGGCGGACGGCGCGTCGTCGTCCAGGCCAGCTTCGGCGCGGTGGGCTTGCCCGCCTTCACCTCCTTGGCATCCTGGGCACGCACGAAGCCGAAGCGGCCCTTCTCCAGCTCCACGCGGTAGAAGCCCTTGTTCGCGGCCTCCACCGGCAGCACCGCGGTGGCGTTCAGCTTCGCCACCGTGCGGGCACCCTCCACGGGCGAGCCGAAGACCTCGGTCTTCTCCGTGACGCGCACCGCGCCCTTCTTCGCCTCCAGCGTGGCCACGGCCGCGTCCTTCACGGGCAGCTCCATCTTCTCCATGACGAACTCCTCCAGCGGCTCGTCGATGATGGCCAGCTTCAGCGGGAAGGTGTCGCCCTTGTAGCCCTTCTTCACCTCCACCTGGAACCGCGCCGTCTTCGTCTCGCCGGCCTTCAGCTCGCCCAGCTTGAAGCGACCCTTCTCGATGAAGATGTTCGCGTCCCCGCCATTCTTGATCTGCGTGAACGAGTCCATCGCGACGCCGGGGCCCACGTTCGTCACGTCGAGCAGCACCGCCACCGTCTCGCCGCGCTGAACCGTGCCGTCGCCGTTGCAGCTGGCGCAGTCATCCACCACCTGCCAGTTGAAGGCGAAGGACGGCCGCGGCAGCTCCGCGAAGTTCAGCTCCGACACGCGCGTCTCCGGCAGCGCGCCCTGGTCATCGAAGAAGCGCACCGTCACGTCGTCGCGGCGGCTGGTGAGGTCCTTGGGCAGGCGCACCTTCACCTTCCAGGACTTCTTCTCGCCCGGGTTCAGCGCGCCGAAGAGGAACTCGCGGCGGTCCAGGAAGGCGTTGTCGCTCTCCGTCCAGGCGCGCACGCGCTTGAGCGGCTCGGTGCCCTTGTTCTCCGCCGTCACCACCATCTCCAGCAGGTCGCCGGCGTGAATCTTCGTGTCCGGCGTCGGCGTCAGCGTGCCCGTCAGCTGCACGTTCTTCGGCGTGGGACCGGCGCTCCAGTCCACACCCAGCGCGGCGATGGCGGCGTTGATGCGGGTCTCCTCCTCGCGGCGCTTCTGCTCGATGAAGCCCTTGCCCTGCTGGAGCTGCTGCTCACGGGTGGCCGCCGGGGCCTTCAGCACGTAGTCCCGCGCGAACTGCACCTCGAAGTCCTCCTTGATCTCCTCCTGGGACTCCGCGTCCAGCTGGTCGTCCAGGTCCTCGCCCTGGCCCGCCACGTCGAGCAGCGGGTCGTTCTCCCCATGCGGCTTCTTGTCGGCGGCCTTGTCCGCGACGACGGCCTTCGGATCCTTCTTCGGCTCCTCCTTCGCGGCGGTGGCCAGCTTCTCCTGCTGCTTGGGGTCCACCTTCAGGTACTTGAGGCTCTCGCGCGGCTTCTCGCGGTCCAACACGTCCTCGCGCTTCTTCGCGACGGTGGCCGAGTCCGGGTTGCCGAAGTGCTGATCCAGGTCCGCCTCGCCCATGGAGCGGCGCGACGCGAACACGTCCACGCGCTCGTCGGTGACGCGGGTGGGGACGAGCTGGATGTCCGGGACGATGCCCACCTCCTGGATGGATTTGTCGCCCGGCGTCAGGTACTTGGCGATGGTCAGCTTCAGCGCGCTGTCATCCGGGAAGTCGTACAGCACCTGCACGCTGCCCTTGCCGAACGTCTGCCGGCCGATGATGACCGCGCGGTTGAGGTTCTTCAGCGCGCCCGCCACGATTTCCGACGCGGAGGCGCTGCCCGCGTTGACGAGCACCGCGATGGGATACGTGTCCTCGCCCTCGGTGGGACGCGCGCGCTTCTCCTCGCGCAGCTTGTCCGACAGGCCCACCGTCGCGACGATGGTGCCCGTGGACAGGAACGTGTCGGACACCTGGATGGCCTGCTCCAGGAGGCCGCCCGGGTTGCCGCGCAAATCCAGCACCAGGCCCTTGAAGCCGCCCTTGGCGTCCGCCTGCTTGCGCAGGTCGCCCAGCGCCGACTCCAGATCGCGGGTGGTGTTGCCCTGGAAGTTCTTCAGGCGGATGTAGCCCACGTTGCCGGAGAGCATCTTGTGCTGGACGCTCTCGATGGAGATCATCGCGCGGGCCAGCGTCATCACGCGCGGCTTGTCCCAGCCGTCGCGCTCCACCGTGATCGTGATGCGGCTGTCCACCGGGCCGCGCAGCTTGGACACGGCCTCGTTGAGGTCCATGTTGACGGTGGACTCCTCGCCAATCTTCTTGATGCGGTCATCCTTCTGGATGCCGGAGCGGTGCGCGGGCGTCTTGGGCAGCACCTTGACGACGGTGAGGTTGCCCTCGCGCATCTGGATGACGAAGCCCAGGCCACCGAACTCACCCTTGGTGGACAGCTTCATCTCCCGGTACAGCTCCGGGCGCAGCAGCACCGAGTGCGGGTCCAGGGTGGACAACATGCCGTTGACGGCCGCGTACTCGATGTCGCGCGTGTCCTCGATGGGACGCATGTTCTTCGACAGGAAGTCGAACACGTCCTTGAGGGCGAAGGACATCTTCCACAGCGAGTCGACGTGGCCGATGTCGAACTCGCGCGTCTTGCCGTTGACGTTGACCGACAGCTTGCCCGTCTCCGGGTTGCCGTCCACCAGCACGTCCGGAACGCTCTTCTCCACGTACTCGAGCGAGGAGATCATCATCTCCTTCGGCTTGATGCGTTTGGGGTCGACGTAGTTTTCCTTCACGTAGAGGATGACCTTGGTCAGCACGCGAAGGCTGTTGAGGTCGTGAGGTGCCTTCTCGCCCTTGGCGGAGGGCAGGCTGCCATCCCAGGTGCCTTGTCCCTGCCCGGCCTCGGCCGCTCCCATCATCAATGGAATCGGCGCCCGGTGGTTGCCCACGAGGGCCCAGGCGCCGAGGAGCACGGCAACAGCGGCGATGCGGCGGAGAAAACGCGGCATGTGATTCATCCAAGCTGGAGCGCGTCGCCGCGCCCCGGGGTGTGGCGTGAAATGCCTAGAAAATCCGAACGTTTGAAACGGTAGCTGGGCATTGAAGCGGCCGGGCAAGCCTAATCACGGCTTTCTGGTGCTTCAAGGCATCGACTCTCCGCTGAAGAGGCAGAACGTCCCTGGCGGGCACTGCGTTCCCGTCTTGGAGAGACCGACAGTCGGTGGAGGCGTTTATTTCAGGGCAACGCCCCCTGGCTGCTCGTGGGCGGAGGCGGCAGGACGTTCGCCTCGCGCAGCCCTCGGTACAGGAGCGTCCCGGCGACGATGGCCACGGGCAGGAAGAAGGTATTCACCACGGGGACCCAGAGGAGCAGGTAGACGCCCGCTCCCAGGCCCAGGCCCAGGGCCCGGCGCTGCCTCAGCATGCGCCTCACCTCGGCGAAAGGGTAGAGGTGACGTGTCATGGGGGCGGCCAGGTACTCGCCCGCCATCCAGGTCATGGTCCACAGGCCGCCGAGCACCGTCCACAAGACACTCCCCACCCCGGGGATGAGGTGGAGCGGCAGCAGGAGCGTCAGCCCGGCGAGCAGGAAGAACAGCCGCGCCAGCGTGTGCGCGAGCCCGGTGGCGATGCCCCGCACGAAGCTGGCCAGGGTGAAGGGCGGACCGTCGCCTCCTCCACAGAGGGCCTCGGTGGCCTCGGACAGGGGGTCCTGGAGGGGGGCGAGCAGGAGCGGAGGCACGACGTTGGCCCCCACCACCCAGAGCACCAGGCCCGACAGGACGAGCACCGTGTACCAGGCCCCCCGGCCGTACCAGGACTCCGGCTGGGTCCAGAAAGAGCCCAGGGCCCCCGGGGCGTAGTGCCACAAAAGCCACGCCAGACCCACCAGGGCCACCGCGGTGACGGCGGCGCACGCGGCGGACAGGACGAAAAGGCGCCGGGAGCGGAAGATGAGGCCGAAGGCCCGGCCGAGCAGGCCCAGCCCCTGGAAGAAGTCGGCCAGGCGGGGCTGCGGGG
>NZ_JABXEM010000333.1:0-11089 GCF_013372595.1 Myxococcus sp. AM011 | reverse complement strand
CCCCGAGGTCGCCCCCCACAATCCCCTACAGCCCACCGTGCTGCTGCAGGATGCCTGGACGCGGCTGTTCGGGACGGACGCGCTCCAACCCGAGGACCGTCGCCACTTCTTCGGCGTCGCCGTCCAGGCGCTGCGGCGGGTGCTGGTGGACCGGGCCCGCGCCTGGCTCCATCAACGGCGTGACGCGCGGCGGGAGTGGCTGAGCATCCGCCACCTGGACGCGGAGAACCCGGGCCCCGACCTGGAGGTGCTCCAGTTGGAGGGGGCCCTGTCGGAGCTGGAGACATTCCAGCCCCGGCTCGCCCGGCTGGTGGAGCTGCGCTACTTCGCGGGCCTGAGCCTCCACGAGGCAGCGACCGCGCTGGGTGTGTCACAGGCCACGATGAAACGAGACTGGGCCTACGCGCGTGTCTGGTTGACGGAGCGGCTGAGCCACTGAAGACGCGACGCGCGGTGTTTCAGTGCGCGTTGGCCATGCTCTCGAAGGGCCAGGGGCGCGGCGTGACAGGCGTCCCCAGCCACAGGTCCGCGACGTGCTGCGCGAGCGTCCACGGCGCGCCGCCCGCGCGGTTCGTCAGGACGATGACGGTGAGACGCTGATCCGGATACTTCACGATGGCGTTGGTGAAGCCGCACGTCTCGCCGTGAGGTGACAGGCGCTGGTGTTGCTCTGGTCCCTGGGCGCGAGGACGGCTCCGAGCACGGGGCGGGTCATGCGTGGGATGATGGACGAGAACACGCCGCCGTCACGCACGCGTGTTGCCCGGGCGCGACGCCGCACCGCGCAAACCATCCCACGAGAACCTGGGACTCCCCGGTTGAGGGACCCGGCCGTCATGGCAGACGAGCAGACAATCGCTCACTCCATCTGTTGCCCTCCCTGCGGTCGGCGAGGGGGCGAGCCCTCCCCACATGGCATGGACGAAGGTCCAGACCCAACTTCAACCGTCAGACGTGCAAGCGGAAACGGCTGCCTCCAGGGAGCAGGAGCCTGTCATGTGGAGCACATCATCCTCGGCCTGGGCCGAGGGACCTCGGAGACGACGAATCACGGGGCGGCTGCGGCGCCCCGTGGACAGCAGGACACTGGGAGCCGAGACGATGACCTTCGCCGTGTTGGAGGCCCTGGGGGAGCGACACCAGTCGCCACGGGGACCGGGAAAGCGCTGGAAGCGTTCCGCTCTGCGAACGCACCCGGCCCCGGCGCACGAGTCATGGGACGACGAGGCCGTCGACTTCGAAGACGCCATCGCCTCCTGGTAACGCTCCTGCTAACAACCGGGGGATGACCGCGCCCCGCCCCAATCCGTTGTTGTCGGACCGCGACGTGGACTTCCAACTCGACGAGGTGGTGCGGGTCGCCGCCCTGTGTGAGCTGCCCGACTTCGCGGAGCACTCCCGAGAGACCTTCGGCCTGCTGCTGGACAGCGCCCGGCGCTTCGCGCGCGAGGTGCTCTACCCCACCTATCGGACGTTCGACCTGGAGCCGCCCACCTTCGAGAAGGGCCGCGTCCACGTCCATCCGCTGATGCGCGAGCTGTACCCGCGGCTGGTGGAGTTGGGGATGCTCACCGCCACCCGGCCTCCGGACGTGGGGGGCCAGCAGCTCCCGCTCACGGTCCACGCGCTGGCCAGCGCCTATCTCATGGCGGCCAACCTGAGCGCGTATGCCTACCTGGGCCTGACGCACGGCGCCGCGCACCTGTTGGAGGCCTTCGGCACGCCGGAGGTGAAGGCGGCCTTCATGGAGCCGCTCTACCGGGGCGAGTGGACGGGCACCATGGCCCTCACCGAGCCGCAGGCGGGCAGCAGCCTCGCGGACGTGCGCACGCGCGCGACGCCGGCGGCGGACGGGTCGTGGCGCATCCAGGGCTCCAAGATTTTCATCAGCGGTGGGGACCAGGACTTCACCGAGAACATCGTGCACCTCACGCTGGCGCGCACCGAAGGCGTGGAGAGCGGCACGCGCGGCATCTCCTTGTTCGCGGTGCCGGCGCGGCGGCGCGAGGGTGACGCGCTGGTGGACAACGACGTCCGCGTGGCTGGCGTCATCCACAAGATTGGCTGGAAGGGCATCCCCAGCCTCGTCCTCAGCTATGGCGAGTCGGGTGACTGCCACGGGTGGATGGTGGGACAGCCCGGGCGCGGGCTGGCGTGCATGTTCCAGATGATGAACGAGGCGCGCATCATGGTGGGCCTCAACGGCGTGGCCACCGCGTCGGTGGCGTACCACGAGGCCGTGGCCTACGCGCGCGAGCGTCCCCAGGGGCGGCCCGTGGGAGCCAAGGACGCCACGCGCCCGCAGCACCCCATCATCGAGCACGCGGACGTGCGTCGCATGCTGCTGCGCCAGAAGGCGATTGTCGAAGGGGGCCTCTCGCTGCTGGTGACGGCGGCGTACCAGGCGGACCTCGCGTCGCATGCCACGGACGAGGACACGCGGCGGCGCGCGGGGCTGCTGGTGGACCTGCTGACGCCGGTGGCGAAGACGTTCCCCGCGGAGCGCGGCTTCGAGGCCAACGCGCTCGCGGTGCAGGTGCACGGCGGCTATGGCTACTCCAGCGAGTACCTGCCGGAGGCGTGGCTGAGAGACCAGAAGCTCAACAGCATCCATGAGGGCACCACGGGCATCCAGGGGCTCGACCTGCTGGGGCGCAAGGTGGTGGCCGGTGGTGGCGCGGCGCTGGCGGCCTTCGCGGACGCGGTGGGCAGTACGGTGGAGCGCGCGCGGAAGGCGGGCGTGGAGTCCGCGTGGGGTGAAGCGCTGGAGCGCACCACGGGCGAGGTGGCGGGGCTCGTCGCTGAGCTGGGTGCTCGGGGCGCGGCGGGCGAGGTGGAGCTGATGCTGCGCCACAGCGCGGACTTCCTGGACCTGTTCAGCGTGCTCGCGGTGGCGTGGCGGTGGTTGGAGCAGGCCGCGGCGGCGAAGGAGGGCCTCGCGCGAGGCTCGGGCGATGCGGATTTCTACGAGGGCAAGCTGGCCGCCGCGCAGTACTGGTTCGCCGTGGAATTGCCCCGCATCCCCTTGCTGCTTCACCTGTGCCGCACCGGCGAGGACTCCTACGCGCGGATGAAGCCCGAGTGGTTCTAGAGCCCACCGCTGAGCACTATGCGGGTGAGGGAGCAGCGCCTGGCAGCGTGAACGAGAAGGTGCTCCCCTTGCCTGGCTGACTCTCGACCCAGATCCGCCCGCCGTGGGCGTCGACAATGCCCTTGGAGATGGCGAGCCCGAGCCCCAACCCTCTGCGGTCTTCGCGGCGGGCTTGCCAGAAACGCTGGAACACCGCCTCCAATTGTTGGCTCGAGACTCCGGAGCCTGTGTCCTTCACCGCGAAGCGAACACCCTGGCCCGCCGGCTCGAGTCGAAGCGAAATAGTGCCGCCCGCCGGAGTGAACTTGATGGCATTGGTCAGCAGGTTGGCCAGCACCTGAAGGATGCGCTCATGGTCAAGCTTCACCATCAGCCTGTCGCCGCGTATCTCTCCCTCGAGCGAGAGGTCCTGCGCGGAGGCCAGAGGCTGAAACGCCTCGAGAGACTCGCGCACGAGCGCGGTCGCATCCTGCATCGTGGGGTCGACGCGGAGGATGCCCGCCTCCATGCTGACGACATCCAGCAGGTCTTCAATCAGCCGGGTCAGTCGCGCGGTGAAACGCTGGATTCTCTCCACGGCGTGGACCGTCTTTCCGCCCGCCTCGTCTTCGGCGGCATCCCGCTTGAGCACGGTCGCTTGCAAGGCGATGCCCCCGAGCAGCGTGCGCGAGTCGTGGCTGACCATCGCCATGAAGTGGTCCCGCGCCGCCAGTCCATCATCGGCGCGTGCCCGCTCTATCAGCAGCCGGGCGTTGGTCTCCTCTCGTTCCGTGTGAAGGAGGGCGGCCAGGGCGCGCTGGCGCTCCACGCGTTCGTCTCGCAGCTCTTCGTCCGCGGTCTCACGCTCCCCGAGCAAGGCAGCATCCTCATGTGCCCGCTCCCGCGAAACGCTCTGCCGCGCGGAGATGGGCGTCCACGACCGGGCCATCCTCGCATCCGCGTTTTCGCGGGTCGCGCGGAGGACTTCGTCAGCTCTCGCGCGGGCCGTTTCGACGGCGGTATCCGCCTCCGTCTCAATCACGGTCTGCCTGTTGCTGTATTCGTCGTCGGACTTCTCCCGCTCCACGCGCAGGCTTTCATCCGTGTCGTCGCGTTCAGGTCGCGATTTCTTGTCCCGCGTGGCCATGGAGAAAGTCCCCTTCCTTGGAGCGCCCGCTGTGGGAAAGGTAATACCCAGGGAGCAGCCCACGTCGGGGCGCCGCTCGTGCGTGGCGGCGCTCCCCAGACGGCAGCCTGTCACCCAGCCAGTCCAGGAGGAGGGGTCCGCCTGCTCGCCCGCCCTCCTGGAGTCGATTGCTCGCCTGCCCGCTACGATTCCGCTGCATAAATCGTTGGTGCTCGTAAGATGTACCCTGTGACGGTTTCCTTCCACCTGTGTCAGCCCGGTGGAGGCGCCTCGTGCGGCGCCTGCTGTGGCCTCTACAACTTCAAGGACCACTCGCGCATCGCGCTGACGGAGCAGCTCGCGATGCAAACGGAGCGGCTGCGTCGAGCGCCGATGGAGCCGGAGGCCTGGCACGCGGCGGCGAAGGAGCTGGTGGCCGCGCGACGGGCGGCGCCGATGTTCGACGCCGTCCGGGTGTGTCCGCTGCTGGGCTTCCTGGACCGGGAGCGCAAGCAGGTGGGGTGTCTGGGTCATCCGAAGGTGACGGGAGGCGCGGACCTGCGGGACTGCGGCGTCTATCGCTCATCCGTGTGCGAGACCTTCACGTGCCCGTCCTTCGGCTGGCTCACGGACGCGCAGGCGAAGCTGGTGCTGGCCGCGTGCGCGGACTGGTATCTGTATGGACTGGTCATCACCGACGTGGAGTTCGTGCGCGGTTGCCTGCGGCTGCTGGAGTGGGAGCTGGCGGGCCCGGCGAAGCCGGAGCGGATGGTGGAGAAGCCGGACGTGCTCGCGGCGGTGCGGCGGCTGTTCGCGCTGAAGGAGACGGCGCCCCGGAGAGACCCGAACGCGGCGGTCTTCGGGCGCTTCACGCGCGACACGGAGGGAGAGCCGGTGCCGCGCATGCTCGACTACATGAAGCTGGGCGTGCGGGCGGCACCCGAGGACGACGTGGTGCTGTGCCTGGGGTACACGCCCGCCGACGCCACGGAGTTGATGGCCTCGCGTGAGCTGGTGCGCTCGCACGTGAAGGCCGTGGCCCGCGCGCTTTCGGCCTGAGCAACGCGGGGCCGCGCTCCGGCGAGCAGGCAACCGAGCCACACAGTTCCTCGGCCGCCTGGTGTACAGCCATGTCGAACCCTCACGAGCGCTCAGGCCCATGCCCTGGTTGATAGGAGCACGCCCCTTGCACAGATCTCCTGGCACGTAACGCGGAATGGGTACGCGAGGTGACTGGATGGGCAGGCGATGGGCGTGGGTGGGAATGTTGGGTCTCTGCGCGTGGGTGTCCGGGTGTGCCGAGAGGCAAGGGCAGGAGCCCGTCGATAGCGCTCGGTCCGTGAGTGGACAGTCGGAGCAGGAGGTACCGCCGCCGAACATGGCGGGTGGCGTCGCGGGACAGACGGACTCCACCGCGGCGCAGCGCAACGCAGTGAACACGGGCAGCGCACGGGCTCCGGACAACACAGCGGTGGGCAACACCGGTAATGCACCGGGCACCGGCAACACGGCTGCCGGCAACACCGGCAACGCGGCGGCGAGGAACACCGGCAACGCGGCGACCAGCAACACCGGTAATGCACAAGGCACCGGCAACACGGCGGCGAGGAGCACCGGTAACGCCACCAGCAACACCTCAGCCGGCACCACCGCGGCCGGCAATACCGGCAATGCCGCGAGGAGCACCGGCAACACCGGCACCAGCACCACCGCATCCGGAGCCACGGCCAGCACCAACGCCACGGGCAGCGCGGCGCCCCAGGCTCCCGGGGCCGGCAGGGTGATGATCGGCACCGAAGCGGTCCAGGCAAGCGACGACGAAGACTGGTTCAAGGGCGCCGCGCGCGCAGCGCAAGCCGCGCTCCCGGAGAACACCTCGAACCACTCGCTCGAGGACGTGGTCATCGCCTCCAGCGCGGTGAGCGGCAGGGTCACCCGCGTGGGCCGCGACACCATCACCGTGCGCGACCGAGAGGGCAGCGACTACGTGCTGACGCTCGACAACCGCAGCCAGGGTGTCCGCCAGGGACGCCGCGTCTCACTGCGCCAGCTCCAGGAGGGCACGCCCGTGCGCGCGCGCTTCGTCCTCATGGGCGGACGCTCCGTGGCGCGCGACGTGAGCATCCGCCGCTGAGCCAGGACTCCCTCCGCCACCCGGGGCAAGGTAGGATGACGCCCCGAGTCACGGAGTGAATGGGCCCGCTGCCCCGCCGTCGAGGACCCCGGCGGCGGGACGATGTCACCGTGCCGGCTGTTCCACCGTCGAACCTCGGTGGAACCTCGTGTCGTGCCCGGAGGCAAGCGGATGGATGACCCAGGCCCAGGTGGAACCGGAACGCGGCGGCGCGGACCTGGACGCGTCGCATGGGCCCTGGTCTGCGCGCTCATCGCATGCACCCCGCGAGGCGTGGGCACGCCCGAGCCCACCGTGCCTCCCCCTCCGCGCCTCACCGTGCAGCAGGTCACCCAGCTCCTCCCGCCCCACGTGAAGGAGCGCGAGGGCTGGGCCCGGGACGTGCTCGCCGCGCTGGAGGCGGAGGACGTGCCGCCATCCCCATCAACCGTGTGCTCCGTCCTCGCCGTCATCGAACAGGAATCCGGCTTCCAGTCGGACCCGGCGGTGCCGAACCTGTCGCGCATGGTCCGCACGCGACTGGAGGAGCACGCGGACACGCTGGGCCCGCTGGGCCACAAGGCGCTGGCCTCGGTGCTCGCGGGCAAGGCGGCAGGACAGAAGCGCACCTTCGATGACCGGCTGCGCACCGTGCGCACGGAACGGGACCTGGACCGCCTCTTCCGCGACATGCTCGCGTACTACGAGGCCGAGTACCCCACGACCTTCGCGACGATGAACCTGGCCAGCGCCCTGTTCTCCTCGCGGCGTCTGGAGGACCTCAACCCCGTCACCACCGCGGGCTCCATGCAGGTGAGCGTCCGGTACGCGGTGGAGAAGGAAGGCGAGGACGCGGACCCGGTGAAGGTGCGCGAGTCGCTGTACACGCGCGCGGGCGGAGTGCGCTTCGGCACGGCGCGGCTGCTCGGCTTCGAGGCCGCCTATCCCCAGCCCCTCTTCCGCTTCGCGGACTACAACGCCGGCGTCTACGCCTCGCGCAACGCCGCGCTCCAGGCCCAGGTGAGCCAGCTCACCCGCGTGTCCCTCGTCCTCGACGGAGACCTGCAACTCTATGACAAGAACGGCGACCCCCGCTCCGAGGACAGCAAGTCCCTGGCGGCGCTGCTCGCCTTCCGTCGAGACCACGCCCCGGAGCTGAGCGAGCGGCAGGTCCGCCGCGACGTGAAGAAGGAGAAGGAAGAAGCCTTCGAGTCCACGGAGACCTTCCGCGCGGTGAAGCGCGTGTACGCGAACCAGACGGGAGAATCCCCCGCCTACGCCCAGCTCCCGCAGGTGACGCTCCAGAGCCCCAAGCTGAAGGGAGAGCGCACCACGGCGTGGTTCGCGCGCTCGGTGGATGCGCGCTTCCAGAAGTGCCAGGGCCGCTACCGCGCGCTGACGAAGCCGCCCGCCACGCCCCGGAACACCGCCCGCCCCAAGTGACAGCCCCGGCGTCACGACGAACGCCGGGGCCCGACACACCCTCAGCCGTCCCGCCTCACCGCACGGAGAAGAAGGAGCTGAAGGCGGAGGCGGAGCGGGAAGGCACCGTCTCCAGTGAGCGGAGCGGGTGATGCTCCACGTCCCAGTGGGGTGCCTCGATGGCGGTCACCCGCACGAAGTAGTTCTGGGCCCCCGACTCCAGCTTGCCGGGCGGCAGCCGCACGTCCCGAACCGAGCCGGGGACGTAGATGGCCCCCAGGTTCAGCATGGCACCCCACTCAGGGAGGAACTGCCTGACCGACACCTCGTAGGCCGTGGGCCTGCCGACGGCCGGAGGGACCCAGGAAATCACCGGCTGGAGAGAACCCACCTCGTACGGAGCGCTGGCTGACTTCCGGTCGATGCGCAAGGAGCGCGGCGGCGACAGCTTCGGAACCATCGGCCCCGACACGAGGTCCTCCAGCAGTTCGGTGGAGATATAGCCTCCGCTCAGATTGATGAAACGCGTCGGGTCACTCTGCAACTGTGACGGATAGACATAGCTGTAGAGCAACTGGCCGACCACGCCCCAGTCCGACGGATACGGGTTGCCGAACCGCAGGCGGGCCGTGAAGTCAGTCGCGGCTCCCCGAGGCATGTCCATCCAGAGCAACTCACCCGCGTAACCAAGCCAACCATCCGCCAGTCCGCGGGGAGCGGGCACGACTCCGAACGAGGCCATGAAGGGAGTGGCGCGTGGGTGCCCCTCCACGGCCAGGCGAGCGAACTCGGACAGGCGCCAATCGACAGCGACCTCCGTGGGAGCAAGCGGTTGGAGCACCGCGGTGATGGGCAGGGGCGTCTCCCAATCCGGCACGAAGTCGAAGGGCTCCAATCGCACGGAACGCTCCACGGCGACGTACCCGACCTCCGTCCCATCGGGCATCCTCCCCGCGATGGACTCATTGAGCTGATTCACATACAGCCGGTCCCCGCGGTCCGCCTCGAAGACGGGAAACCGGGTGGAGGTGTAGCTCACCAGCCCCGCCTCATCCGTGACGATGGAGGTCGCCCCCTCGGGAACCCTGTCGTAGACCTCCAGTCCGCCCATCACCTCCACCTCCGAGGAGACCGCCTGGAGACTGGAGCCGAGGTGGAGTTCGTCGGCCCACTCGACCCAGGGTGAAAGGTTTTGCAAGTCCAACTGGACGGGGGTCCAGTCGACCTCCGTGTAGACGGCGTCCGAGCGTCCCCACTGGTTGGTGCCGATGTCCACGTGACGCGCGGACGTGAGGATGTCGACCATGTTGAGGGGGTCCGCGCGCAGGTAGTACTCCCCTCGTGGCACCCCCGTGAATCGCCAGCCGCCCGGCACCGCGGAGCCGGTGATGAGCGAGAACCGGGCCCCGTCATGCACGTAGATTTCAGGAGGACTCTCCGACAGGTCCTCGACGCGCTCGGCGATGCCCACCGACGTGTGGAAGCGCGTGGTCTTCGTCACCAGCACCGTGTCATCGGCGAGCAGCGTCTGGCCTGTCGCCTGGGAATCCTTCTCGACGAAGGACGTTCCACTCTCACACCCCGCCAGCCACACGACACACGTCGTGCCCAGCAGGGAAGACATCCGCAGCAGCTTCATGAAAGACCACCTGTCGCAGGAGAAGTGATGCGCCTGGACCGTTACCACGGCACTCAATCCTGGCCGGCCGACAGGCCTTCACCGCGCAAGTATTCGAGGACCCCGCGAGACATCTCAAGGCTTCATGCGTTGAGCGCGAGCAGGACGCGTGTCCCGCTCGACATCAGACACACGAAGGCCCCGGCCTCACGAGGAGCACCGGGGCCCGGTTGACGCGCGAAAGCCAGCCTTCAGCGCTTGGCGGGCGCGGGCGGCGGGGCGAAGCGCTTGTCTGAAATCTTCATCTCCGTGACGGTGCCGTACTTGCGAGCCATCTCCCGGATGGCGGAGGCCTTGCCGATGAGGACGAAGGTGAGGTTCTCCGGGGCGGGCAGCACGCGCTGGATGACGGTGCCCACGCCCTCGCGGGTGGTGGCCGTCACGGCGGTGGCGAAGCCATCCACGTCGGTGGCGTCCAGGCTGTAGAAGGCCAGCTCCGAAAGCTTGTCCGCCACCTGGGCGCCCGTCTCCAGCCGGGGCGGGAACTGGCCCAGCACGTAGGACTTGGCGGACGCCAGCATGGCGTCATCCATGGTGGACTTGCGGTAGCGGGTGAAGACATCCAGCGCCATGTCGATGGCCTTGTCTGTCTTGTCCGTCTGGGTGAAGGAGCTGATGACGAACGGGCCGGGGTGGGCGCTCGGGGAGAAGCCGGAGCGGGCGCCGTAGGTGAGGCCGGACTTCACGCGCAGCTCCGTGTTGAGCAGCGAGGTGAAGCGTCCGCCGAGCACCGTGTTCGCCAGGTTGGCGGTGACACGGTCCGGGTCGTTCCGCGCGATGCCCGTGTTGCCGATGGAGAAGTACGTCTGGGTGGCGTCGGGCTTGTCCACCAGGAGGACGCGGCGGCCCTTGGAGACGGTGGTGGCGGCGACCTCCGGGGCGGGGCTGGCCGCGCGTGCCCAGCCGCCGAGCGCGGCCTCCAGCTTCGCCGCGAGCGCCTTGCTGTCGAAGTCACCGACGATGGAGAGGATGAGCCTGTCGCCGCCGAGCTGGCTCTTGGCGTAGGCGAGCACGTCATCGCGGGTGAGGCCCGGCAGGGAGGCCTCGGTGCCGTCCACGGGCGTGCCGTAGGGGTGGCCCGCGAACTGGAAGGCCTCGAAGTAGGTGTTGATGAGGCCGCGCGGGTCACCGTCCTTGGCGGCGGTGATTTCGGAGGCCATGCGCGAGCGCGTCTTCTCCAGCTCCTCCTGGGCGAAGCGCGGGCGGGTGAGCAGGTCCGCGAGCAGCTCCACCATCAGCGCGCTGTCTCGGGACATGAACTGGCCGCTGACGACCAGGTTCTCCAGCTCGGCGCTCGTCTCCAGCACGCCGCCGACGCCGTCCACCGCCTCGGCGAACTGACGCGCGTCCCGCGAGCCCGCGCCCTTCTGAAGCAGCTCCGCGGTGAGGGCGGCCAGGCCCTCCTTGCCCGCGGGGTCCGCGAGCGCGCCGCCGCGCAGCCACGCGCTGAAGGCGACGAGCGGCACGTCCTTGCGCTCCACCAGCAGCACGCGCGCGCCGTTCTTCAGCGTGACGGTGGTGGGCTTGGGGAGCGTGACACCCTGGGGCGCGGCGGGGGTGGTGGACGGAGGCTTGGACGGAGTGGCGCCCTGGGCGGAGGCGGAGCCCGAGGAGAGCAGGAGGGCGGCGAGGACGGTCTTCCAGGTGGGGGGGGCAATCATCGCGCGGCCTCCTTGCGGG
>NZ_JABXEM010000332.1:0-11131 GCF_013372595.1 Myxococcus sp. AM011 | reverse complement strand
TCCCCGAAGTGGAACCCCACCCCATACCGCGTGTCCACTCCTTCCTACCCAGAGGGTCTGACATTCGGCGGCCCACCCAAAGGCCCCCATGGACCTGCCATTCCATAGAAGGAAGAATGTCACCGCCCCATGCTTCCTTCTCGCTCTGGCCTTCTCGTCTTGTCACTCCTGCTCCTGTCCGTGCCCGCGTACGCGGACAACAACGCCGACGAGGCGGACATCGCCTTCGAGCTGGGCAACGACGCCTACGCCAAGGGCCAGTACACCGAGGCCCTGCGCTCCTACTTCACCAGCTACCGGCTGGTGCCCAACCGCAACGTGCTCTTCAACATCGCCCGCTGCTTCGAGGCGCTGGGCAAGTTCAACGAGGCGTACCGCTACTACAACGACCTGCTCACCGAGGACCTGCCCACGGAGGACGCCTCGGAAGTCTCGCGCTCGTTGGACCGACTGCGCCCCAAGGTGGCGCTCGTCAAGGTCACCACCGTCCCCAAGGGCGCGGACGTCTACGTGGACCGCATGGACCTGGGCAGCCGGGGCCGCTCGCCACAGACGCTCGCGCTGTCACCCGGCCGTCACAAAATCATGGTGAAGAAGGACGGCTACCGTCCCACCGAGGCCACCGTCACCGTGGCGCGCGGCCGTGAGACGGAGCAGACCTTCGACCTGTTCCTCATCACCGGCGGCGTCGAACTGACCGGCACCCCCGAGGGAGCCGAGGTGCGCGACGCCCCCAACGGCCCCGTCATCACCAGGCTGCCCGGCCGCGCCCGCCTCCCTCCCGGTCAGCGCATCCTCTACGTGCGCGCCCCCGGCTACTCCCCCGGCCAGTACGTGGTGGACGTGCCCGCCGACGGCAGCGTCCCGCTCTCCGTGGCCCTGCGCGTCCAGGACCGTCCCTCCGGCCGGCTCGTCGTCACCGCCAACCGCGACGGCGCCACCGTGCGCGTGGACGGCAAGCCCGCCGGCTTCACTCCCACCGTCGTCACCCTCCCCGAGGGCGAGCACGCGCTGGAGGTGGAGAGCCGCGAGGTGCGTCCGCTGCGCCAGAAGGTGACCGTCGTGGCCGACCAGGAAGTGAAGATTCACGCGGAGCTGCGCTACGCGCCCCCGCCCGTGCGCGCCGCGTCCAAGAGCCTGGTCGCCGTGGACGACGCTCCCGCCTCCACCACCGTGCTCACCCAGGAGGAACTGCGCGCGTTCGGCTGGCGCACCCTCGCGGAGGCGCTCGCCGGCGTGCGCGGCTTCTACCTCACCGACGACCGGACCTATACGTACCTGGGCGTGCGCGGCTTCTCGCCCCCCGGAGACCTCAACACCCGCGTCCTCATCCTCTGGGACGGCCACGCCATGAACGACGTGTGGGCCGGCCAGGGCTACGCCGCCCACGACCTCAACGTGGACCTGATGGAGGTCGAACGCATCGAAGTCGTGCGCGGCCCGGGCAGCGCCCTGTACGGCACCGGCGCCTTCTTCGCCGT
Organism: Myxococcus sp. AM011; assembly: GCF_013372595.1. Lineage (NCBI taxonomy): Bacteria > Pseudomonadati > Myxococcota > Myxococcia > Myxococcales > Myxococcaceae > Myxococcus > Myxococcus sp. AM011. Next base: position 9,650 of record NZ_JABXEM010000332.1, on the reverse strand, counting down.
CATCAACGTGGTGCCCCGCGAGTCGCTCGGCCCGGACAACCACCTGGAAGTCACCGGCGCGGTGGGCGCGCTGAACACCACGCGCGGACACGCCACCGCGTCCTGGGAGGACGGCAATCGCTCCATCCTGGTGAGCGCCGCGGCGCTGACGGCCTCCGGCGCGGACACCACGCTGCTGCGACGCGCGGACCCCGCGCTGGGCGACCTGCTCGTCACCGGGCTGGACGCGGAGCGGGCCGCCACCGCCTCCGTGCGCGCCCGGCTGGGAGACTTCTCCTTCCAGGGCCAGCTCAACGTCCGCTCGAAGGAGCTGCCCACCGCCCCCTACGGCACCGTGCCGGGCGCGGAGGGCAACACCGTGGAGGACCTGCGCGCCTTCGTCGAGGCGCGCTACGAGCGTGAGTTCACCGAGCGCTTCAGCCTGTCCGGGCGCGCCTCGTTCGACCTCAGTCGCTACGAGGGCCTCTATGTGTACCCGGAGAGCGCCGGCGGCTCCAACAAGGAGGGCGGCGCGGCGGACTGGGTCAGCGGCGAGCTTCGCGCGCGCGTGGGCATCTTCGAGGGCAACCGCCTCACGCTCGGCGTGGAGGCGCAAGGGCAGCTCAGCGTGCGCCAGACGGCGAGCGACATCCCCCTGGAGACGAAGGCGCGCACGCTCCTGTCCGCGTACCTGCTCGACGAGTGGAAGGTGCACCCGCGCCTGAGCCTCTCCGCGGGCCTGCGTCTGGACAAGTACCTGGACCTGGACACCACCCCCATCACCCCGCGACTGGCCATCATCGCGAGGCCCTACGACGCGGGCCTCACCAAGCTGGTCGCCGGCCGGGCCTTCCGCGCGCCCAACGTCTACGAACTCTACTACGCGGACGGCATCACCCAGGCGCCGCCCGCGTCCCTGGAGCCGGAGACCATCACCACCTTCGAGCTGGAGCACTCGCACGACCTCACGGACGAGCTGCGCCTGTCGGTGGCCGGCTACCACAACCGCATCTCCAGCCTGGTGCAGCTGCGCACGGACGACGCCCCCTCGGCGGATTGCGGCGGCTCTCCGTGTCTGCGCTTCGTCAACGACGGCGGCACCACGCTGGCGTGGGGCGCGGAGGCGGGCGTGCACTGGCAGCCGGGACGCTGGCTGCTGGTGGACGTGAGCTACTCATACGTGACGCTTCGCAACGCCGCGGACGTGGTGGCCTCCGCGTCACCCGCGCACCTGGTCTCCGGGCGACTGCTGATGCCCGTGGGCAACGGCGACATGCGGCTGGCCACCCAGGCCACCTACCAGAGCGCTCGGCCCACCGGCGCCGGCGGCGCGGACAGCGGCGAGGCCCTGCTCGTCGGCTTCGGCCTCTCCGGTGACTACGGCCCGCTGCGCTACTTCGCCGGCGTCCACAACCTGCTCGACTCCGACTACCAGATTCCCGTGTCGGACGAGAATTCCATCGCCCCCGTGCCGCAGTACGGACGCACCTTCACCCTCCAGCTCACGGGGACCTTCTGACGCATGAGCGAGCCCGAGCTCGAGTTCACCTTCATCCAGCCCGGACACGCGCTCTACGAGGCGGAGCTGGAGCTGCGCTTCCGCGTGCTGCGCGAGCCCCTGGGCCACACGCGGGACGCGGTGAAGTTTCCATTCGAGGCACAAAGCCTCCACCTGGTCGCCCACCGGGGTGACAGCGTGCTCGGCTGCGTGCTCTTCAACCCCGAGGACTCGCACGGAGGACGTCTGTTCCAGATGGCGGTGACGCCCCACCTGCAGGGGCAGCGCCTGGGTGCCCGTCTGGTCGAAACGTTGGAGGCGGAGCTGGTGCGACGGGGCATCACCCACGTCCACCTCCACGCCCGGCAGCCGGTCGTGCCGTTCTACGAACGCCTGGGCTATTCCGTGTATGCGGAAGCGTTCACGGAAGTGGGGATACCCCACCGACACATGAAGAAGTCACTCGCGACGTAGACGCGGCCCGGGTGCTCACCACCCGACACCGGCGAATGTCTTCGAGCACCCGGGGGGCCCTCCGCCACCTCGTCCCCTGACCTCAACGGCCAGGGGATGCTGGTAACCTTTGCGAGAGGTCAGCGGGCCAGCGACACCGAGGAGACATGATGAACGGAACGAACGACGGACGCGCCGCGCCCCCTTCCCACCGGGCCGGCCCCTCGGGGGGTCCTGGGGACAGCGAGCTGGATGACGAGGGCTCTCCTTCCGAGTCGGACGAAAGCCGCGCGCCTCGACGTCCTCCCATCCACGTCCTCGAGGACAACACGCTGCACACGCGGCTGACGCGGGACCTGGGCGTGCACTACCCCTTCGTCAGCGCGGGCATGGCCTTCGTGGCGCTGCCGCCGCTGGTCATCGCCGTGTCGGAAGCGGGAGGCATCGGCATGCTCGGCTCCGCGCCGGAGCCCGCGCCCTTCCTGCGCTCGCGCATCCAGGCCATCCGCGCCGGCACGCAGCGCCCGTTCGGCGTGGACTTCATCCTCGACCGCGCGCGGGCGGGGGACTTCACCACGCGCGAGCACATCGACACGTGCATCGCCGAGCGTGTTCCGGTGGTCGCCTTCCACTGGGCCCTGCCGCCCGCGGAGTGGGTGAAGGACCTGAGGGCCGCGGGGACGAAGGTCTGGGTGCAGGCCAGCTCGGTGGAGTTCGCGAAGGAGGCGCTGGCGCTGGGCATCAACGGGCTCATCGCGCAGGGCCGCCAGGCGGCGGGCTACAACAAGGGCACCACGCCCACGCTGCAGCTCGTGCGGGAGCTGCGCGCGCTGGTGGGGGAATTGCCGCTGCTCGCCGCCGGTGGCATCGCGGACGGGTTGAGCGCGGCGCGGGCGCTGTTCCACGGCGCCGACGGCGTCTGGGTGGGAACGCGCATGGTGGCCTCCGTGGAGGCGTACGCGCACCCGGGCTACAAGCAGCGCCTGGTGGACGGCGACGCGCGCGACTCCGACTTCACCACCCTCTTCGGCCCCGAGTGGTCCGGTCCGCGTCAGCGCGTGCTGCGCAACCGCGTGGTGCGTGAGTGGGCGGGCCGTGAGGCACGCGCGCCGACGAACTCCACCGACTCCATTGGAACCACGCGGCTGTACCCGGGGCTGACGGGCGGCGATGCGCTCTACACGATGCCTCGCTTCAGCGCCTTCGTGCCCACGCCCGACACGCAGGGCGACCTGGAGGAGATGGTGCTGCCCGCCAGCGGCTCCAGCATGGCGCGCATCGAGAGCGTGCAGCCCGCCGGACAAATCGTGGTGGAGATGATGGAGGGCGCGCATCGGCTGCTGGCGAACCCGTACGAACTGGAAGCCGACGCCGACGAGAACGACCGCTCCTGAGTCGAGGTGCCCGGCGGACGGCGCCCTGGTGCTCCGCCCGCCGCCCTTCCGGCTGAATCGGGTGAAGCGCTCGGGGAAGTTGGAGTAGGAACCCACGGCAGGACAGGTGGGTGCCATGACGATGACGACGACACAGGCGCGCTGGAAGCGCGTGGCGGTTTCGGGCTGGGTGGCCCTCGCGCTGTGTGGCGGAGTGGCGGTGGCGCGGGCGGTGACTTCGGAGGTGAGGACGCCCTCGCGGCGCCTGTCCGCCGACGAGCGCGTCCTGCTGGGCCGGGCCGCCGCCGAGGCGGAGCCCCACTGGCGTCGGCGTTCCATGCACTCGTTCCCCGGAGACCACTGGTCCCAGGACGACGACTTCGGCGCATCGGAGCGTGGCTGGGTGATGAGCGAGGCGCGCAGGCGCGACGTGCCGGTGACGGACGTGTTCGACGCCATCGACTCCGAGCTGCGCTCTTCGGCCCCCATCCTCCCGCCGCGCAAGGCCTCCGCCAGCCCGTGCAAGCCCCGTCCGTTCTACGACTGATGCCCGGCACCCTCCCGCCTCCCCGCGCGCGCCCTCCCGTATGACGACCTCCTCCCACGGACTGCTCCGCGCCGCCCACCGCGCCGCCTCGCTCACCAGCGTGCGCCTGGCCCTCTTCGGCGTCCTCGCGCTCGCCGCGTGCTGGCACTCCCTGTCGCTCGCTGGAGGGATGAATGACTTCCGCGACTCGCACCTGCTCGACTCGTACGAGGACGCGGGCACGCGCAGCGTGACGCACTACGGACAGCTCCCGCTGTGGAACCCCTGGTCCTGCGGTGGCCAGTACGCGCTGGGCAGTCCGCAGACGCGGGTCTTCTCTCCCACCGTGGTGCTGTCCTCGCTCGTGGGCCCACGCCGCGCGGAGCCGCTGTTGCTGTGGGTCTTCCTCGTGCTCGGCATGGAGGGCTTCTTCCACTACGCCCGACGACGCACGGGCTCCGCGCTGGGCGCGCTGGGTGCGGCTCCTCTCTTCGGACTGATGGGCTTCACCGCGCTGTCCTGGGCCATCGGCTGGCTCAACTTCGCGGGCTTCCTCCTGCTGCCGTGGCTGCTCGTCGGCACCCGGCGCGTCATCGAAGGGAAGCTGTCCGGCGTGGCGCTCGTGGGCGGCGTCTTCGCGCTGCTCTTGAGCTTCGGCGGCACCTACCCCGTGCCCATGGGCGCCCTCTTCGTCACGCTGGAGACCGGCCGCGCGCTGTATGGGCTGCGCGGGCCGCGCGATAGGGCCAGACGGAACAGGGCGCTGTGGGCCCTGGGCGCCACCGCCTGCTTCACCCTGGCCGCGTGCGCCTTCCGGCTGTGGCCGCTCATCGAGACGATGCGCTCCTCACCGCGCGTCATGGCGGGCACGCCGGGCAACGCCCTGGAGCCGCTGGCGAAGATGCTGCTCCAGCTCCCCGCGCGCTCCGGCTACAGCGACCCGGGCAACTTCTACTTCGCGCCCGTGGCCCTCGCCCTCGCGCTGCCCGCCCTCGCCTTCGCCCGACGCCGCGCGCTCTATCCCGCAATCATGGCGGGCCTGTGCGCGTGGATGGCGGCGGGCTACTCGGCGAAGCCTTCGCTGTTCGCGGGGCTGCGCACGCTCCCCATCTTCGAGACGTTCCGCTACCCCGAGCGCTTCCTCGTCCCCACCAGCTACTTCCTCGCGGAGCTGGCCGCGCTGGGGCTCGCCGTGTTGCTCACGCGCACGTGGCGCTCGCCCTCGAAGTGGACCTGGGCCGCGGTGGCCGCGTGCGCCGTGGCCTTCGCGAGCTGGGGCTTGCAGCTTCGCGCCTTCGACAACCTGTCGCGCTGGGCGCAGATGACGGCGATGCCCGCCGAGCGAGAGCAGCCCTTCGCCCAGGCGCGCGGCAATCGCTGGTCCCAGGGACACCTGCTCGCGCTCAACCGGGGCTCCATCGCCTGTGGCGAGGCGTGGCCCGTGCCCATGTCCGCCAGCCTTCGTGGAGACTTGAGCGCCGAGGAGTACCTGGAGGAGCCAAGCGCGGGCACCGCGAAGCGCGTGGAGTGGACGCCCAACCGCGTGTCCGTGGACGTGGAGGCGACGCGGCCCACCGTGCTGCTCGTCAACCAGAACTGGCACCCGGGCTGGAAGTCGTCCCAGGGCGAGGTCGTCTCGCGGGATGGCCTGCTCGGCGTGCGCGTGCCGGAAGGTCACCACCAGGTGGTGCTGAGCTTCCTGCCCCGCTCGGGAATCGGTGGCGCAATCGTGTCCGGGCTCGCGTGGGCTGGGCTCGCGTTCCTCGGGTGGCGCGGGCGCCGTGGGCACGCGCTCCGATGGCCCGTCGCGATGAGCGTGTTCTCCGTGCCCATCGTCACGTGGCTCGTGCTCGGCATGGCGTGGCACGAGCCCGTGGCGAAGGCGGAGCCGCGCAATGCGGATGGCTCGCCGCTGACGGTGCCGGCGCTGCCTCCCCAGGCCAAAGCCGTGGACACGCGCTTCGAAGTCCCGGTGGAGCTGGTGGGCGCGGAGGTTCCCGCGGAGCCGGACGCGGAGGGAATCCTCCCCCTGGTGCTCCACTGGCGCACGTCCGCGCCAGTGCCCCGCTCGGTGGGCGTCTTCGTGCACGTGGTGTCGGCGGAGGGCCAGCGCATGGGCTCGGACCACGCGGTGGTGGGCGGCACGTGGTTCTTCGCGGACGCACCCCGGGACACGCTGCTGCGCGACGCCTTCTCCCTCTCCACCCGAGGCTGGAGGCCCGGCGAGTGGAAGGTGCTGGTGGGCCTGTGGCACGCGGGAGGCGACCAGTCCCGCGTCAACGTGCTGGAGCCGAGCGGACAGCCCGTGTCCGAAGGCCGCGTGTACGTGGGGACGTTCACCGTTCCACGGAACGTCCGGGCGAATGAGTCCTCCGTGAACCCGTAGTCCGGGAGCCGACAACGCGCCGAGACGCGAGGCGCTCCCGGGGTTATGAAGCGCGCATGCGAATCCTGCACACCATGTTGCGCGTTGGAGACCTGGAGAAGTCGCTCGACTTCTACACGCGGGTCATCGGAATGAAGCTGCTGCGCCGCCACGACTACCCCGACGGCAAGTTCACCCTGGCCTTCGTCGGCTTCGGCCCCGAGGACACCCACCCCGCGCTGGAGCTGACGCACAACTGGGGCGTGGAGAAGTACGAGCTGGGCACGGCCTACGGCCACGTGGCGCTCGGCGTGCCGGACATCCGCGCGACGTGCGATGCGATTCGGCAGGCCGGTGGCAAGGTGGTCCGCGAGCCGGGGCCGATGAAGCACGGCACCACCGTCATCGCCTTCGTCGAGGACCCGGACGGCTACCGCGTGGAGCTCATCGAAAAGGGCATCTAGCCCCCACGCCGGAGAGCGCCACGGGTGCGCGCCGCCCCTCCCCGGCGCTCATCACAACGAAGCCTGCGTGGCCCGTCGCGGGCCATTAAGGTGGCCGGGTGAGCCCCAGCCCTTCTTCGTTCCTCCCCAGCCACGAGCCCCCCGGCCGACCGCGCGACGGCGCCCTGCTCTTCCTCTCGCGCGGCATGGAGCTGCTCATCACCGAGCAGGAGGGCGCAATCAACCTGCCCACCGGCTCCGCGTTCCCCCAGCTCGCCGAGGCGGCCCACTACCTGGGCGCGCTGGATGGCGTGGACTGCTACGCCGCCCCGCTGCCCCGGGACTTCGCGGCGCCGGAGGGCATGACGCTGGTGCCCGCGCGCTCGCTCTACAAGCGGCTGGACGAGGTGCGCTTCGCCGTCGCCGGCCGCGCGCTCGCCATCGCCGAGTGGGACATCCAGCACCGCTTCTGCGGACGCTGTGGCCAGCCCACCCAGCTCGTCGCCGGAGAGCGCGCCCGTCGCTGCACGGTGGACAACACGCCGTTCTACCCGCGCATCTCCCCCGCGATGATTGTGCTCGTCACGAAGGGCGACACCATGCTGCTCGCGCGCAACTCCACCCTGCCGGAGCCCATGTTCAGCACGCTCGCGGGCTTCGTGGATGCGGGCGAGTCGCTGGAGGAGTGCGTCGCGCGCGAGGTGAAGGAAGAGGTCAACATCGAGGTGAAGAACATCCGCTACTTCGGCTCGCAGCCGTGGCCCTTCGGGCGCTCGCTCATGGTGGGCTTCACCGCCGAGTACGCGGGCGGCGACATCCAGGTGGACGGCAAGGAGATCGCCGAGGCGCACTGGTTCCACCCCGACCAGTTGCCCCGCGTCCCGCCGCGCCTGAGCATCGCCCGGCACCTCATCGACGCCTTCATCGAGCGCGTGAAGGGCCCGGCGCACAAAGGCTGACAGCGGCCCAGGGGTGCCAATAAGCAGGCCTTCGCGCCATCAGTTAGCGTCCCTCCCGCCTTCTCCGCAGGAGGGACCCGGATGAATCGCTTCGCGCTGCGCGACCGTACCGACAGCCTCGATGCCGTGACTCAGTACGAGGACATCGTTCGCATCCTCACCACCCAGGAGTTCCCCTGGGACATCACCCAGGCGCTCAGCTTCGCGCTGTTCCGCACCTACGCGGTGCCGAGCATCGGCGTGCTCCTGCACGAGACGCGGGAGTTCAACGAGCGCACCCAGAAGCGCTACGACGACACCGTGCTCGTCCTCGACGCCATCCTCGAGCACGGCATCGCCAGCCCCGTTGGACACAGCGCCTTCCGCCGGATGAACCAGATGCACGGCGCCTATGCCATCTCCAACGATGACATGCGCTACGTGCTCTCCACCTTCGCGGTGTGCCCCATCCGCTGGGTGGGCGAGTTCGGCTGGCGGCCCTTCACCTCCAACGAAGTGGAGGCGTGGACCCACTACTACCGTGAGATGGGCCGCCACATGGGCATCCAGGACATCCCGAAGACGCACGCGGACTTCGTCGCGTACCTGGACGGCTATGAAGCGAAGCACTTCGCCTTCGATGCGCGCGGTCAGGCCGTGGCCGACTCCACGCTCGAGCTGCTCACCACCTTCCCGCCGTCCCACCTGGCGCCCAAGAAGCTCGTGAAGCTGTTCGCGCGCACCCTCATGGAGGACGCGTTGCTGGACGCGTTCCACTACCCGCGCCCCTCCGCGCTCACCCGGAAGGTGTTCCGCTCCGCGCTCCAATTGCGCGGGAAGTTCGTGCGCTACGCCCTGCCCCCACGCGAGGTCCCCAAGTTCGGCCGCGAGAGCGTCAACCTGCGCACCTACCCGAAAGGCTACGTCGTCGAAGAGCTCGGCACCTTCCCCAAGACGTGCCCCGTGCACCACCACCGCCCGGCTCCCGCCGAGGAAGCGGCGCCCGCCAGCGCCCAGGGGGCAGGCGGTTCCTGAGCCCGGACGGCCGCAAGTCCCCCAGATTCCACGCACTTCGCCGCACGCCGGGGCGGGTGCGCGGACCCGGGAATCCCCGGCCGCCCCCGAAACGTTGGCTCCGGATTGGGGTGGCGGCTTGACCTCCCGGGCTGACTGGGGTTGAAGCGCCGCTCCCTTCGCCTCACGAAGAAGCCATGCCCGCCGCGCGCCCCCACATCGAGCCCCGCCTCGTCCCCACCGCCGACTCCGTGGTGGTGAAGGAGATCTACCTCTCTCTCCAGGGCGAGTCCTCGCACGCCGGCCTGCTGTGCGCCTTCATCCGCCTCACCGGCTGCCACCTGCGCTGCACCTATTGCGACAGCGAGTTCTCCTTCCACGGCGGCGCGCGCCGGAAGAACGCGGACGTCCTCGAGGAAATCAAGGCGCTGCGCACCCCGCGCGTGGAAATCACCGGCGGCGAGCCCCTGCTCCAGCCCGGCGTCTACCCGCTGATGCAGTCGCTGCTCGACGAGGGCTACACCGTGCTGCTGGAGACCAGCGGCGCCATCGACGTGCGGCTGGTGCCCGCCGCCGTGCACAAAATCGTCGACATGAAGACGCCGTCCTCGGGCGAGGCCTCGCGCAATGACCTGCGCAACTTCGCGTCGATGAACGCCAACGACGAGCTGAAGTTCGTCATCGGCTCACGCGAGGACTACGACTGGTCCAAGGCCCTCATCACCGAGCACCGGCTGGCCCAGAAGCCCTTCGCGCTCTTGTTCTCCACCGTGTTCGACAAGCTCCACCCGCGCGAGCTGGCCGAGTGGACCATCGAGGACCGGCTCCCCGTCCGCTTCCAGCTCCAGATGCACAAGTACCTCTGGGAGCCGAACGCGCGCGGCGTCTGAAGCCCGCCGCCTCAGCCTCGGTCGCCGGACGCGGCGAAGTACAGCCAGCCCCAGAACAGCAGCCACGCGGACAGGACCCCCAGGGTCAGCCAGCCCAGCACGTACGCCACCCGCGCGGGAACCCGTCCCTTCGCGGGGCTCTCCCCCCGGCGGATGCGCCCCGCCTCCCGC
>NZ_JABXEM010000331.1:0-11168 GCF_013372595.1 Myxococcus sp. AM011 | reverse complement strand
CCTTCATGGTTCGGGGGAAGGAGCCCTCCACGGAGTCGTCGTCATCCAGGGGGACGAGGGGCGGCACTTCCGGGAGTCGGGGCAGTGTCGCGGCGTCGGTGCCCGAGGGGACGGAGGTTCCGCCGGGGAAGTCGGTCCACGTGGCGTCGTCCGGGGTGTCGTTCTTCCGAGGCGCGTCCACCTGGGCGGGGACGGACCAGGACTCATCGGGCGTGGGGTTGCGCGCCGGGGCCTGCTGGGCCCGGGCGGACGGCCCCAGCACGAGGGCGAGCGGCACCAGAAGGAAGCGGACGGAGGGCATGAAGACGGCTGGCAGCTTAATCCACGGCGAGGGAGAGAGACGAGCCAAGGCCGGTTGTTCCCCCACCCTGCGTGCGCGCCGTCAGGTAGCGGGCAGGAGGCGATGGGAAACGTGCCACGGGCGGCGGCGCACCGGACTACCATCCGCCGCGCGACCGGCGACGGGCGTCTGAGGAGAGACCAAGGGATGAGGGCAGGAGGAGGGCGCGCGGCGCTGTTCGTGACACTGGCCCTGGGGCTGGCGTGTCGCTCGCGTCCGACGGAGGCGGTGACGGACGCGGGTCCAGCGCGAGCGCCTGTCACCAACGCGACGCTTCCCACGTGCGAGGCGCTGCTGCCCGCGGACGTGCGCGAGACGATGCTGCCCGGCTTCACGATGAAGGAGGAGCGCGCGTGTCCGACCTGCGGGCCGCTGTGCACCTTCCGCTCTGCGTCGGAGAAGGACGTCACGGTGTCGGTGACGTGGGACTGCAAGCCCCACTATGCCGAGGTGGACACGCATGCCCTGCTGCAGCCGTCGCTGAGCATGGGCGGCGAAGAGATTACGGCGCTCGGCCGCGCCGCCGCGCGACGGTCTCCGGCGCAGGGCATGTTGCAGGTGATGGCGTGGGACGACGACACGCCGTGCGCGCTCGTCGTCACCTGGCTCGGGGGAGACCCGGAGCAGGCGTTGGACGTGACGCGCCTGGCCCTCACGTCCACGCGTCCGGAGCTGGTCCACCCGGTGGCGGCACCGGCGGAGCCGGACGCGGGCACCCCTTGATCTTGTGAGAATCCATGCGAGCCATTCCAACTTCCACTGACTTCGACATGTCCGCGACGCTGCGCATCCTCGACGAGGCCAGCGGTCACTACCTCTCAGGGTCGAAGGAGGACGAAGCCATCCAGCTCGCCTCCATCGCCCTGCTCTACATCCAGCACACCCGGAAGCTGGAGGCGTTCTTCCAGTACAACCAGGAGTTCTCCGCCCCGTCGCCCCACGTCAAAGTCTCACGGGACTTTCCGACACAGTCCGACGCGGACGCATGGCTCGCCGCTGGAAACGCATCGCACGGCGAGCTGGTCCGCATCGCCGGCCAGGGCTTTCAAGCCGTCCTGCTGCCCACGGGGAGGCGCTTTCTCCGGACCCCGCTCCGTGAGGAGCTGGGTCCCCCCGGGGCGAAGTAGGCGTCACAGCGTGCGCAGGTAGTCCACCAGGTCGTCGACCTCTGCTTCCGTCAGGCTCGCGGTGGTGCCGTGCTTGTTGGACTGGCGGTTCTGCATCAGCCGCCCCTTCAGCGACAACGCGCTGCCGTCATGCAGGTACGGCGCCGTGCGAGCCAGACCGAGCAGCGACGGCGTGTTCAGTCCCTTGGCGACCACGTTGCTGTCGTCCCGATTCGCGCCCGAGGTGATGAACGTCCCCACGTCGGCCAGCGTGTTGTTCGTGAAGTGCGCACCCTCGTGGCAACTGTTGCAGGCCGCCTTCTTGAACACCTGCGCCCCCCGCGCCTGCGCGTCCGTGAGCGCCGCGCGCTTGTAGGGATTGTCCGGCGTGGGAATCACGTCGATGAACGCGGAGAGCTGCGCCACCATCACGCCGTCCAACGCCGTGCCACCCATGCGACCGCGCACCGTGGCGTCGAGGAAGTCCCTCATCGTGGGGAACTCGCCGCTCCAGTGGAACGGGCCCGTCTCCGTCACCTTCCGGCCCGCGAGGCTCGGCGTCTGGCGCGGCCCATCTGGGAAGCCCCACACGTGCCCGTCGTCACGACCGTCCAGATGGCACGTCGCACACGACGCTGCCACCCCCGCGCTCGTCATCCTCGAGTCCAGCGCGGAGTAGAACAGCTTGCGCCCCGCCACCTCCTGCGGCGCCAGCACGTCACCCACCACTCGCAGCGGCGTACCTTCCGCGCGCACGTTGGCCACGTTGCCGGAGGCGTCGTTCACCAGCGTCGTCACCGTGTGGTCGAACGCGTTGTAGACGTACGCCTTGCGCCCATCCCGCGTCAGCGCGATGCCGCTGGGCCCCGAGCCCACGCGCACCAACTGCCGCACCGTGCTGCCGTTGACGTTCACCAGGTCCGCACCCTCACGACGATTCGTGGGGAGGATGGCCACGTTGTCCGTCTCGCGGTTCACCACGAAGAGCCACAGCCCGGACGGGTCCACCACCGCGGCCACCGGCCCCTGGATGGGATGACTCTGCTCGGGGCTGACAATCGTGGACGGCGGGAAGTCCGGCTCCTCGCTCGGCGGCGGCCGACACCGGTCCAAATCATCTACCCGAGGCGAGCCGTCCTCCGTGTTGAACGTCACGATGCCCGGCGCCACCACGCCCGCCGTGTTGCAAGGCCCTCCGCCGCCATACAGCGACCCGCCACCACCGCCACCCGAGCCGGGATTCGTGAGCGGGTCCTCGCGCGCCCACAGCGTCGGCGAGTAGGCCTGCCTGCCGTCGGGAGACACCACGACATCCGCCATGCCCCGGGGCCGGAACAACACCGTCGACGCGGGGAATGGGAACGGGTCCTCGGTGGCGAAACCGTCCTGCGAGTTGGCCCGCGCGTACAGGTCCGTGCCCTCGCGCTGCATGCGCGGCTGGTGCGCATCCGCCAGGTCCACCGTCACCAAATCACTGTGCCGGAAGAGGCTCACGAGCGCCCGGCGCCCGCCGTCCACCAGCGCGATGCCACGCGGCTCCTCGCCCACCGGCAGCTCCCAGCGGACCTCCAGCGAGCGCGTGTCCACCGCCATCAGCGTGCCGTACGTGGTGGAGTCCAGCGCGGTGCTGTTCACCACGTAGAGCGTGTCGCCCTTCGGAGACACCCCCAGCCCCATCGGCTCCACGCCCACCGCCACCCGCGCGGCCTCGCTCCAGTCACCCCGGCGGATGACGGACACGCTGCGCTCACCCCTGTTGGCGACATAGACGGTGTCATCCGGGCCCACCACCACGCGCTCCGGGCCCGCACCCACCTTCACCTCGCCGACCTTCTCGCCGCGCGCGGTCTCCACCACCGCGAGCACCCCGGTGTCCGCGTCCACCACGTACAAGAAGGCGTCATCCCGGCTGAGCGCCACCGAGCCCGACGCGTTGGTCCACCCGTCGCGCGCCGACGAGTCCTCGCAAGCCGTCAGCCCGAGCGTCGCCGCCAACACACCGGCCAGAACGTGCCGTCTCATGAAGTGTCCTCCTCGCGTTTCCCGACGAGAATGCCGCCCGCCGCTCTCATCGCTGGGAATGCCGCGCCGTGTCGTGGAGGGGAAATGGCGCCCGGCCCTGGTCGCTCGCCGCCCCCACGAGCCAGCCATGCTTGCATCAGAAGGCCCCCGAAGTCGATTCCTTCCCCTCCCAGGGTGCGGGTGGCGAACAGTCGAGCCCCGGCGCCCGGGAGAAACGCCACGAGCGTGTAGCGCCGGGTGGGAGTAAAGGAGAGGGGCGTGTCCCGCTCCCCCTCCGTCATCCTCAGCTTCCGACGCACCTTCGCGCTGCTCATCATCCTGGTGGTGCTGCCGTCCGCTGGCCTGTCCGGCTTCGGCGTGGTGGCCATCATCAATGAGCGCGCCGCGGTGGAGAAGCGTCTGGAGTCCGCGTGGCGGGGCACGCTGGAGGCGCTGTCCCAGGAGCTGCCCCGGGAGCTGGCCGCCGCGAAGCTGGAGGAGGAAGGCGGCAAGCTGAGCCTGGTGGCCCCGGACGGACGCGTCCTGTCGGAGCCCGACGGCACCTTCCAGCTCTCCGGCGGGCGCACCATCACCGAGGACCCGCTGTTGATGGAGGCCCTGGGCGCGGTGCTCCCGGAGGCCGGCTCATTCCCCGAGACGCCCACCGTCTTCTCCCTCTCCGCCGGAGGCCGCTCCGTCGTCGTGGTGGCCGAGCGTCAGGGCGACAAGGTGCGCGGCGTGCGGCTGTCCGTGCGCGCGCTGGAGCTGCTGCTGACGGAGCGCGTGGAGCCTCGCGCGGTGTCCAGCGAGCCGGTGCGCTTCACGCTGATGCCCGTGCCTCGCGAGAGCAACGAAGGCGGCGGGCTGATGGGCAAGCTGGTGTCGGAGGTGGCGCAGGCCCGCGCCAGCGCGCTGGGGCCGCAGGTGCTGGCCGAGCGCGTGCTGTCCCCTCCCCTTCAAGATTTCCGGCTGGTGGTGCTGCCCACCGGCGAGGACCCCGTCGCACGGGCCTCCGCGCGCAACCGCGCCGTGTACGGCGTGCTGCTCGGCCTGTTCTACCTGACGCTGACGTTCGGCGTCGTCTACACGGGCCGCGTGCTCTACCGAGAGGCCCGGCTGTCGCGCATGAAGACGGACTTCGTCTCGCTGGTGAGCCATGAGCTGCGCACGCCGCTGACATCCATCCGCATGTTCATCGAGACGCTGGCCCTGGGACGACTGAAGGACCCGGCGCAGATGCAGGAGGTGCTCACCCTGCTGACGAAGGAGACGGAGCGCCTGTCCGTCTTCATCGAGCGGGTGCTGGACTGGTCTCGAATCGAAAGCGGCCGCAAGGTGTACCAGCGCGAGACGATGCCGGTGATGGACGTGGTGGATACGGCGGTGACGGCCTTCCGCGCGCAGCGCCTGGAGGGCGGCGTGGACCTGAAGGTCGAGGTGGCCGAGGGGCTGCCACGCGTGGACGTGGACAAGGCCGCCGTGGCCGGGGCGCTGCTCAACCTGCTCCAGAATGCCTACAAGTACAGCGGGCCGAAGGACCGGCGCATCGAGCTGAGCGCGCGCCGCTCCGGCCGGTGGGTGGACCTGGCGGTGGAGGACAACGGCGTGGGAATCGCTCCGAAGGAACGCAAGCGCATCTTCGAGCGCTTCTACCGGGTGGACAATCTGCTGACCCGCAAGACGGAGGGAAGCGGGCTGGGGCTGGCCATCGCCCGGCGTATCATCGAGGCTCACGGCGGACGCATCGCCGTGAAGAGCGAACTCGGTCGAGGCAGCCGGTTCACCATCCACCTGCCGGTGCAGAAGGCATGAGCGAGACGACCCGCCGCATCCTGGTGGTGGAGGATGACCTGTCCATCCTCGCCGGCCTGTCCATGAACCTGCGCTTCGAGGGCTACGAGGTGCTCCAGGCCCAGGACGGTCGCACGGGGCTCCAGCGCGCGCTGGACGAAGCCCCGGACCTCGTCGTTCTCGACTTGATGCTCCCGGAGCTCAACGGCTTCGAGCTGCTCAAGGAGCTGCGCCAGCGCGGCCGCGACACCCCCGTCGTCGTCCTGTCCGCAAAGGGCATGGAGACGGACAAGATTCTGGGCCTCAACCTGGGCGCGGACGACTACGTGGTGAAGCCCTTCGGGCTCCAGGAGCTCTTGGCGCGAATCAAGGCCGTGCTGCGCCGGCGCTACCCGACGCTCGGGGCCGCGCCGCCGGTGACGTTCGGCGACGTCAGCGTGGACATGAACGCGCGCACGGTGGCCAAGGCCGGCACGCCGGTGGAGCTGACGGCGCAGGAGTTCAAGCTGCTGGCGCACTTCCTGGCCCACCCGGAGCGGACCTTCACGCGGGAGGAGCTCTTGTCCGGCGCGTGGGGCTACCACTACGAGGGCAGCGCGCGCACGGTGGACAACTTCATGCGCCAGCTGCGCCTCAAGTTCGAGCCGAACCCCGAGGACCCCCGCCACTTCGTTACCGTGCGGGGCCTGGGCTACCGCTTCGAGAAGTGAGCACGCTCCGGCCCCGACTCACGGGCCGGCGACACCGATGTGGCGCGAGTCCTCCAAATCGAAGGGCTTGCCGTCGAAGCGGCCATAGCGCTCGCGCGGAATGAAGCCCGCGCCGGTGAGGGCCGCGTCCAGCTCCTCCGGAGAGAAGTGCCGCAGCTTGAGGCGGCGGATGGGGCTGGGCGCGCCGGGCTGCTTGCGCTCTCGCAGGTGGAGGGCGAACAGCGGGCGGCGCGGCTCCAGCCCCGCGTTGGGCTCCTCGTCGTCGCGCGGCAGCACCGGCTCGCGCGGCGTGTTGAGCACGTCGTAGACGAAGGTGCCCCCCGGGGTGAGGTGGTGGCGCACCGTGGACAGGAACGCCTCCAAATCGTCATTGCCGGGCATCAGCCCCAGCGCGTGCTGCGGGGCGAGCACCAGCGGGAAGTGCTCTTGTAGCCGGATGGAGCGCAGGTCCGCGACGAGGAAGCGGGCGCGGCTGGAGACCTCTGGGGGTTCCGAGGCGCGGCGCTCCTCGGCGGAGCGAATCATCACCTCCGAGGGGTCCACTCCCACGGCGGTGAAGCCGTGCTCGGCCAGGGCCCAGACCACGCGGCCGTTGGCGGCGCCCAATACCAACACGGGCGTCCCGTGCTCGGTCGCCTGGCGTGTGTAGAACAGGAGGTCCGGCTCCTGGCCCACCAATGACAACGGTGTGCGACCGCGTGCGTCGTTCCCACCCATTTCCGATAGCCACTAGCACGAATGAGGGGGTCTTCGGGACAGCGACTTTCCCTGACTGGGGAATGCGTTTCCCACCGGCTGTCCGGGAACGGACGGAGTCCTGCCTGGAACGGCGGCCGGCCCTGGCATCGACCTTGCGATGGAAAGGCCCCGGACGGCTGCCCATTCTGGGCGGCCCAGGTTTTCGCGGGGTGGGTTCGGATGACGCGGGGATGGCGCTGGGCAGGGGCGCTCGTCATGGCGGGCGCGATGTGGACCGTGGCGGGTTGCGGTTCCAACAAGGGCAACGACGAGTCGGAGCAGGACAACCCGGGCATGGATGACCCGATTCCTCCTCCCGGGCGTCCGGGCTCTCCAGACGAAGTC
The DNA here is from genome assembly GCF_013372595.1 of Myxococcus sp. AM011. Taxonomy (NCBI): domain Bacteria; kingdom Pseudomonadati; phylum Myxococcota; class Myxococcia; order Myxococcales; family Myxococcaceae; genus Myxococcus; species Myxococcus sp. AM011. The sequence goes on along the minus strand of NZ_JABXEM010000331.1, from coordinate 4,137 downwards.
CCCGACGCGGGCACTCCGACGGAGACGCCGGACTCGGGCACTCCCACGGAGACTCCCGACTCGGGCACTCCGACAGATGGCGGCACTCCCACCACGGATGGCGGCACTCCGACGGACCCTCGCCAGGACGTGGAGATTCCGCCGCTGCCGACGCCCGCGGGCTGGCGCTTCTATGGAGCGGACCAGGGCGGCCCCGTCACCATCTACGGTGTGACGGCCGACGAGGGCGGCAACGTCTGGGTGGCCGGCGGCGCGGAGGGCCTGTTCCTGCTCAAGCGCGGCGCGGAGAAGTTCGAGCGCTTCGGCATGGAGAACGGCCTGCGCCCCTATGGCTTCATGGCGGACGGCAGCATTCCGCCGGGGCCCAAGTACCTGAAGGTCATCTCCGTGGCGGGCGGCAAGTCGGGCACCGTCTTCGTCGGCTACGAGGGCATGCCGGGCACGGGCTCGGACCACTGCGAGAACAACTGGGACGGGCCGAGCCCGGACCCGGCGCGCTACAAGAGCGGTGACGCGGACAAGGTGACGCTCAACTCGGACGGCACGCTGGACGTGGTGCACTACGACATCTTCTCCGGCCCCAACGTGGTGGCGGCCGAGAAGCGAGGGCGCGAGAAGATCTGCAACGTGCTGCGCATCCGCTACGACAAGCACGCCCTGGGCAACAACAAGTCGAGCGTGTGGTTCGGCGGCAACCACGGCTTCGCGCGAGGCAACGCGGAGTTCGACGGCGCGCCCATGTGCAACGGCCAGCTCAACTGCACCGGCGTCTTCGAGCACGTGCACCCGCACGTCAACGCCCTGGACGCGCAGGGCCGCGTGGTGCTGCTGACGGATGCCTACTACGGCGTCGCGGTGGACCCGAGCGGCGATGTCTGGTTCGGAGGCTCGGACCGCACCACGCGCTTCCGCTACGGCACCAACGCGGGCAACTTCTGGCGCGCGCAGACGGGCTCGGAGAACGACTCCAGCAACAAGCTGGATTTGTGGCCGGACGCCAAGCCCGAGTACTCGAAGCCGGGTGAGCGCGTGCCGGACAACATCTCCGGCGCGGTGGTGGCGCGCGACGGCACGGTGTGGCTGAGCTCGTTCGGCAACGGGCTGGTGCACGTGGACGCGAACGGCAACGTGCTGGGCCACATGGGCTCCGGCTCCGGGCTGGTGGACAAGTACCTGTCCGCCATCGGCCTGGACCCGTCCGACGGCAGCATCTGGGTGGGCGCGTCGTGGGGCGGTGGCCTGTCCCGACTCAAGGGCGGCAGCATCACCCACTACGGCCTGTCTGAGTTCGGCCGCAAGTACGGCATGTCCCGCATCAGCGACATCCAGGCGGACAGCTCCGGCGGCGGCCGGCGCATCCTGGTGAGCTTCATGGGCTACCAGGACACCACCACGAAGAAGTGGGTGGCGGGCGCCATCGGTATCTACGAAGGCAACTGACCCACGAGCAGCCCTCGTCCTTGAAGTCACACGCGGCGGCCGTCCTCACCTGGGGGCGGCCGCCGTCGCACGTCGAGGCTCGCGCTACTTCGCCGGCAGCACGCGGTGCTTCTCGAACAGGGCCTGCTGACGGCTGACGAGCGGCACTTGCTGGCCGGCCAGCCACATGCCCACGGGCCGCGACGCGGACTCCAGCGGGTCGCCGTTCCACAGCACCACGTCCGCCACCGCGCCCGGCGCGAGCCTGCCCACGGGCAGACCGAACGCGTCCGCCACGCTGGAGGTCATCGCACGCAGGGCCTCCGTGTGAGGCAGGCCCCACGCCACCGCGTTGCCCGCCTCCTGCGCGAGCGTGCGCACCATGGCGGGCTCTCCCAACACGGAGAAGAGCACCTTCACGCCCGCGCCACTCAGCAGCGCCGCGGAGTCCAGCCGGCTGTTGAGCCGGTCGAAGTCCATGGGCAGGTTCTGCGTGGGCTGGAGAATCACCGGCACCTTCGCCGCCGCCAGCTCCGCCGCCACCAGCCACGCCTCGCTGCCTCCGGCGATGACGAGCTTGAGGTTGTACTCGCGCGCCAGCCCCAGCGCCGCGCGGATGTCCGACGCCTTCTGCGCCGTCACCACCACCGGCAGCGTGCCCGCCAGCACCGGCTGGAGCGCCTCCAAGTCCAACCGGCTCGCGGACACGTCCCGCATGCGCCGCTGCTCGAAGTCACCCTTGCGGCGGCCGTACTCGCGCGCGTCGGAGAGGACCTCGCGCAGCCTCTCCAGCACCAGCGCCCGCGAGCCCGATACGGCATCCCGTCCACCGATGCCCAGGTTGACGTGCATCGCCAACGAGGCGCGGCGCACCGAGCCGTCCGTCGCCACGAAGGCGCTCTGTCCGGCCACCAGGCCCCCGTGCTGCACCGTCACCGCGCTGGTGACACCGCCGAGCCGCGCCACCGGGAACGCCGCCGAGACAGGATTGACGCTGTCGGCCGACACCAGCGCCGCGCGCACGTCCCGCTTCGCCGCGTCTCCGCGCAGCCCGTCATCCTGAGTGGACACCTCCGCGCCCACCTCCACCAACCCCAGCGACGTGAGCGGGTCCACCAGGCCCGGCGTCAACAGCCGCCCCTTGCCCTCCACCGTCCTGCAGCCCGCGGGGAGCGCGCCGCCTTCACGCACGCTGGACACCTTGCCGCCCTCCAGCACCACCGTGGCGCCCTTCACCCAGCCCGTGCCCGTGAAGGCCGTCAGGCCCTGGAACACCGTGCACGCCTCCTGCCCCTGCGGCACCAGCTCCGCGCACGCGCGCTCCTTCGAGACGTCGCAGCGGGCGACGAGGCCCAGGTCCGCGAGGGACGGCGTCGGCGCGGGAGCAGCCACCAGCTTCGCCGCGCCCGCCGCCAGCTCACCTACCTCGAAGTCGCTCGCCTCCACCGCGCCCGCGCCCGCGTCGAACGTCACCACGCCGTCCGCCCACACGCGCTGCGCCCGCGCGTAGACGCTCAGCGGGTGGTTCTTCCACAGCACCACGTCCGCCATCTTCCCCGGCTCCAGCGAGCCGGTGACGCCCTCCACGCCCATCACCCACGCGGCGTTCAGCGTCACCCAGCGCAGCGCCTCTTCCTCCGAAATGGGGATGCCGGACTCGCGCGCCCGCCACATCGCCTTGCCGGCCTCCTGGTTCAGCCGCTGGATTCCAAAGCCCGAGTCCGAGTGGATGACGCTCTTGCCACCCGCCTGCGACACCAGCCCGGCGTTCTCGGGGATGCCGTCCCACGCCTCCAGCTTGAAGCCCCACCAGTCCGCCCACGTCGCCACCGCCACGCCCTTCGCGGCCAGGCTGTCGCGGACCTTGTAGGCCTCCAGCGCGTGGTGGAAGGCGCGAATCGAGTAGCCCGCCTCCTCGGCCACCTGGAGCATCACCTCCATCTCGTCCGCGCGATAGCAGTGGGTCTGCACCAGGATGTTGCCGCGCAGCACCTCCGCCAGCGTCTCCAGCTTCAAGTCGCGCAGCGGCGCGGGGCCCGCCTCGTCCGGCGTCTTCTGCTTCTTCTTCGCCCACTCGTCCAACTTGGACATGTACTCGCGGGTCTGGGCGAACGCCTGCCGGTAACCCGCCACGTTGGCCATGCGGGTGGACGGCGCGACATTGCGGCCCTCGCCGTAGACGCGGCGGGGATTCTCGCCACACGCCATCTTCAGCGCGTCCTTCGCGCCCGGGAAGCGGACCTCCGCCGCCGAGCGTCCGAAGTGCAGCTTCACCGGGAAGCCCCGGCCACCAATCAGGTTGGCGCTACCCGGTAGCACCAGCAGCGACGTGACACCACCGGCCGCGGCGCGCCGCAGCCCCGGGTCCTGCGGCCAGAAGGAGTGTTCGGCGGAGACCTCCGCCGTCACCGGCGCCGTGGCCTCGTTGCCATCTCCCGTGGAGAATGTCTCCGGCGTCGCGTAGACGCCCAGGTGGCTGTGGGCGTCGATGATGCCCGGGGTGACGTAGAGGCCGGTGCCGTCCACCTCCTCCGCGCCCGGAGGCGTCGTCACGTCCGAGTTACGTCCCACCGCCGTCAACTTGCCGTCCACCCAGGCCACGGCGCCATCCTCGATGGCCGGGCCCGTGGCGGGCATCACCGTGGCATGGCGGACCACCACCGCGCGCGGCTGTTTCCAGACACGCGTGGGAGCCGGGGGGGCCGTCGAGGGGGCGGT
>NZ_JABXEM010000330.1:0-11292 GCF_013372595.1 Myxococcus sp. AM011 | reverse complement strand
GCCCCTCCCTCCCCATTCGCATCCAAAGGAGCCTCCCAGAGCGTCGAGTCCCTGCGGAGAGCGTCCACCCCCACCTCGCGCATCGGGCCTGGCGCTGGCGAGCGAGAAGTCCCCTCAAATGACGGGCGCAACCTCCTCAAACTCAGAGCTGACTTCGTCGTCCGCCCACTACGGTCAGGGCTTGTTGAGATCCAAGTTCGCATTGGCGATCAAGGCGTACTGGAGTTCGCGGTACGCCTCCGGGTCCTTGCGCTGGTACAGCTCCCTGATGGTGTCCAAGGTTCGCGCCTTCATCTGATCCCAAACCGCGCGGGCGTTGGCCTCCAATGCCCCTGAAAGGTCTCCATCCCCAGCAACTTTCACGAGGAGGTGGGTAATCGGCACCTTCTGGCCCTTGGACTGCGTCGTTCGCAGGTTTGGCTTCAGAAGAGGTGTGTTGAATAGCAGGTGGACGTCCTCGACCCGCCAAGGGACGTTGAGCTGCTCTGGCTCCCGGAGTTCTGCCATCTCATGAACCAGGAGCACGCCCTCTGGTTTCAGCTTTGCCAGAAGGGCGGCCAACTGCCTCGCCAGTTCGGAAAACGGGATGTGGTGCAGCGTGTTGACCACCATGATCACGTCAGCGGTAAGTTGCGACGAGGCAAGGAACGCCTCCCGATCATGAAACTCGGCCTGCGCGCCCACCTTGCCTGCTAGCGCCTTGACGTCATCGTGAATGGGCCGGTCAACAGCCACGTATGTGGCGTTCTTGAATAGCCCGGCCGACGCCAATCCGAGCAGGACGCGCCCAAGACCAACGCCGTAGTCGACAAGAACTACTCCAGGCCTGGAAAGCCGCTCCTGGACAGTGGACACCACCATCTCAATTTGGATGTCGCCTTGCTTGAACTCCGCAGCGTCATCCGCATTGGACAATAGAGCGCGGTAGAGCGCATCAGCATCCGATACGACAGTAGGAACCCATGCCCCATCCCGGAGCCTGGATGGGTACCCGCCTGCCGCGACAGTTTGGTTGATTGCCTCCTCGAACTCTGCAGGAGACAACGGGATTGTTCTCTCAAAATGCTCCTGCCTCCGGAGATGGTGCCAACAACCCCTCATGAACAAGGCAAGCAATTCATCGTCTGCCCGTTCGCACATCTCTTCAATTGAGGATGCGTCAACGCGCTTACTCAGGTCTTCCCCAGCCCCAGCCTGAACCATCTCGATGGCCCCACTCAAAAGCGTTTGGGGTAGCCCTTCCACATGCCTACGTACGAGGGCACGATTCGAGTCAGTAAACAGATGTAGGTTCTCCCAAGGGTCGGCCCTTTTGAGGACTATGCTGAGGCGGACACGGGTCTTGCGGTTGAATTGAGCGGCCATGATGCCATTGTGCTAGCGCATGACCTACTCTGCGGCAAGGTCCCTGAAGTTACCCTTACGCCCCACATGACTACGGCTGTAGTCAGACTCGCCTTCACTCCCGCCAGGGAAGATACCGCTCCGGTTCATTGAAGAGCTGAGTGTGCGAGCGGTCCAGAAGAGCCTGGCGGGACGGCATGCACCGGTGGGCGCGAAGGAAGAGCAGCTAGAGGCGCTTACCCACACGCACCTGAGACTCCTCCACCTTCTGGCGCGGCCTCCACATCATCCTGCACAGCTTCAGCGCCAATGCCCCACCCACGTTGGCCCCAGAGGGGAGCAGTGCAGTATGTTCGAAGGCAGAGCAAGGCCACTTGGTCCATACCACCCAGGGGTGAGCTCGGGCGGCCGGTAGCGCAACCTCGTCGAGAGCCAAGTCGACCAGTGTGAGTGCCCCCGACGGGTAGCGACGCGCAACGACAGGCGTTCCGCCCACTTCCTTTTGAGGGAGTCCACGTGCTCCCGGCCAGCGGGTCTTCTCAGCCCCTCTACGCCCGCCCGCCACCCTCAAACGGGCCCCCATCTGTCCTATATTTTGGACCACCTGTTCGGCATGACCTGGGAGCATGAGCGATGCATCACGGTGACGAGTACTTTGACGCGTTCAAACACGCGGCGCAGAAGTCGGTTGAACTCGGACTCATCAGAGGCGTTCCCGACAGACTACCCGAGATGGGGCGTGCCATCGACGCCCTTGACCTCGTCGGCCGCATGATCAACTCGATGCTGTATGAGTCGACACAGATCAGGATCATGTGTGGCCAGATTCACGTCGAGCTCTGGCGATGGCTCCGTTCAGAAGGGGTGAACTGTCTTGTCACAGTTGGCGACATTGAGGTCAGCGGAAAGCGTGAGTTCGGAACGACCTACGAGCGGCTGGAACTGGAACTGCGCGGCACTTTGCGGAATAGCGCCGAGCCGTACCCATTCCACGTCTGGCTGACATTTCCAGACAGCCACATCATCGACGTGACCTACTTCGTATACAAGCATCACGATCTCCTGCCCGTGCCGTGGAGGTGGAGCAAGTATGTTGTGTGCTCGGATCACTCGTTCTCGCGCGGCATGGACACGCGCTATGTTCCGTATTTGGTAGGCGATGCGACGATGGTCGAACGGATCATCTTCGACGAGCCTCTGGCACAAATCAGAAATCTCATGGAAACGCCGCAGGACCTCCTGGGCGCAATGGCTGCGTTCGGTGTTGGCGGTGAACCCGCGGCCACGCTCGGCGTTGCCAGCGAAGCGGCCCATGGGAAAGTTGGCCGCAACGAACCGTGTCGCTGCGGGAGTGGCCGGAAGTTCAAGCGATGCCACGGCTCCGGGGACTAAGCCTGAGCCTTACCGGACTTTCCCCAAGCAGGTCGTCTGCCGCCGTCAGGCTCGAATACGCCCAGTCAGGGCCGGTACCGCTCCGCCTCCTTGAAGAACTGGGTAAGCGAATACTCCAGCAGCGACTGGCGAGACTGCATGTACTGGCGGGCACGGAGGAAGAGCAGCCAGACGCGCTTGCCCACCCGTACCTGGGACTCTTCTATCTTCTGCCGCAGCACCCACGTCCCTCCCAACCGCCGCACCAGCACGCCCCCCAGGAAGGCGCCCAGCGCCGGGGCGGTGTGCCCCAGCCATGACGTTCGCTTCGTGCTGATCCGATCCCTTTGGCTGACCCCTAGCCTTTGACGCCCACATGCTCGCTCATTTCGACATGGGCGCGGGCCTGCGCGACACGTGCCTCCTCACTGTCGAAGTCGGCTGCGGTGAGCCGCAGCACCAAGAGAACGGAGCCATTGGGGAGGTCCACCACAGGGTGAGCAAGCATCGAAAGAATCCGCTCTCGACCTACGTTTTCTACGAGCACCGAACGAGATCAACGGAGGCGGACCAATACCATGTCGTCATCAGAATTCTCGGCCGTGAACTCCCTTCCGCGAGGGAAAAAGCCTCTTGGCAGCGGGCTGCGAGCAAAGGGGTTATGGATGAGGACGAAGTCATCACCCCACTTGCCGCCGCGCTCTGCTGCGTGCCGACTCACCTTAGCATCCGAATATACAATGGCGCTAATCCCTGCATGCTCGTCATCGGCAAACAGGGTAGTTGGCACAACCACGGATGCATTCGTCTGAACTTCCGACATAGCTGCTGGCCTGGGCTTCTTTATTACCCCCATCCTGGAAGTCCAACCTGAGTCTACGACCTCGAACGAAGAGGTGTTCACCTTGAAATATTGATGCCCAACAGGAAACACAGCACGAGCAGCAATAGGGAGATCACGCATTGCAACGAAAGCTAACGGGACGGCACCCGCGCTGACCGCCACAACATAAACATCCTCTGCCTTCACGCGACCGCGCTTAATTCGCCTGGCACGCTGGTTAACCTTAGACACAATGGCATTCGTGATACGAAGAATTATCTGATCCTCGGGCAAATAACCAACCCGTACGACGTCCAACGCAAGCTCCGATAGCTGGGGAACACTATTAGGGTTGTCCGGCTCGCCTGCATCAGCGGCAACAGCCTCGAACCAGACCGGGCGGCCATCTGGCAAGCGTACGAGCGCATCGGGGGCATCATCAGGGAGCTGCTCCAACTGAAAACCAAAATCTAGAAGTGCAGCGCAAAGGTACATCTCCCAGAAGCGTCGATGAGTCTGCCGCGGAAATTCACTCTGCCAATGGGCGGATGCGAGCGGTCGAAATCGCGACCACATCGCCTCCAGATACGTGCGCAGCTGCGCATGAAAGGGGACGTCCTCCAGAAGGGCCCTGTACTCTGGATCATCGTCCGATTGCGCATCTCGATGAAATAGTGGCATATCCATAGTTCAATCATCCATACACTGCATTCAAGGCATGGACCAGCAGGTCTACGTCACTTGGGCTCATGCATCATGCACTACGCGATTCAGGCCGCCCCGACCTGATTCTATCACGACACCGTCCTCTGCGCTTTTCAGCAGGCTGCGCGCCAGCCGACATTTCCTCGGACGCCGGTGGGCAGCATCTCTCCTTCAGGGCCGATACCGTTCCGACTCATGGAAGAACTGGGTAAGCGAGTAGTCTAGCAGCGCCTGACGGGGCTGCATGTACCGGCGGGCGCGGCGGCAGGCCAGGCAGACGCGCTTGCCACCTCGCACCTGGGACTCCTCCAGCTTCTGGCGCGGCCCCGCATCGTTCCGCCCGGCCACCGCAGCAACACGCCCACGTTGGCTCCAGCAGCTCCAGGGCAGGAGGAGTGCGGCGCGCTCGAAGGCAGCGCCAAGCCTCTTGGTCCATACCCCCCAGGGGTTAGGCCCGGGCGGCCGGTAGCTCCTCGACGCCCCATGGAGGGCTCGCTACTGTCCCCACGGTGAGCGGCGACTCCTTCAGGCCGCATGGGGAAGGCCCAATGCCCAAGAGGGTCCAGAGCGAGCTGAACGGCAGTGTGTTCGAGGCCTCTGACTTCCGCTGGGCGCTGCTCACCCTCAACCGGGAGCGGATGCTAACCGATGCCGAAATGGCGGCCTCCCCTGCCCAACTGCAAGAGTCTGACGGCCTGGCCGCGTGGGCGCGGACCGAGAGGGGTTGGGTGCCCGTCCACGTGCTAGAGCATCAGGAGCGGCCCAGTACGAATCACGAAGTTGCGATGGACGAATTCCGCCGGCTGGCAGGTGCGTACTTCCTGGAGCACTGGGATGAACGAGAACAGGCATATGCCGCGCTGTCCGAGCTGCCCATCTGGTGGGCTCAGCCGGGCTCTCCAGACTCCGAACCGAGCGGGCTCATCGGAGCCATGCGCTTTATGGCAGGAGAGGAATGGGGGGCGCGGCGCGGCGTCGCGACGGCGTCCGCTACGGTGTCCACCACGGCACGGAGCCAGCTGCCCTCACGGTAGGCAGCGAGGACGGTACGGCCTCCCCGTCGCGGAGAGAAGCTGACGACGGGAAGGGCGTAGACGAGAGGGCCCCGGTGAGTGGGCAACAAGCCCACTGCTTTCACGGCGCGGTGAATGAGCGAGGCCACGCCCAGCAAAAAGAGGTGGCGTATTTGATGCCTTACCCAACCCGACGAAATAGGCCATAGTGCCTGCGTCCACCCAGGGGTTCGGCTAGCCAGAGCAACTCATCCAACGGAGCCATCAGTGGGATACATCGAACTCAAGCTGGAGAAGAACAAACCGCCAGTGACGATGACTCTTCCCCAGAAGGTCATCGCAATAAATGGCACCATCTTCCAGCTTGGAACATCCACATGGAAAGGGGGGAACGGCGTTGTGTTCGACGCAACCAGATACACGCCGAAGAATGTTCTTGCCGGAACCTGCGCTGTTAAGTTCCTGAGGCAGCTTGACGCTGCGCGGGTAGATAGGTTCAGAAATGAGGTGAGAATACTTGATGAGGTTGGCGGCCAGAAAAACATTGCTGAGTTTTTTGGCCAAGGAGATTTGGAGTTCGCTGACAAGAAGGGACACACTACTCCTGTACCATGGATGGGAATGTCCATGGGTGGGAATAATTTTCGAGAAGTCATTCATAAGCTCGGGGTGATTCAGGGGAATGAATTCTGCGACGTTGCACTAGAGATGGCGGGTGCAATTAGCCACCTGCACGATGCCGGCTTCATTCATCGGGACATTAAGCCGGAGAATTTCGTGCGGAAGGCACATGGAAAAGGCGCCATGATGATTGACTTTGGAATCGCCAAGCGCGTGGGTGAGAATGTCGCCGGGCGACCATTGGATAAATTCACACAGATTACAGAGTTCGTTGGTCCTGCCAATTTCTCGTCACCCGAATTGCTTGCATATGCGCGGGACAAGACGCGCTTGGTAGATCATCGCTCCGACATGTTTCAATTCGGAAAGCTCCTTTGGTTCGTTGCGACGGGTGATGTCTCCGCAGGTATTCCTTCGAAAAGGCGAGACCCCTTCGGCGGCGCCTTGCATAGTTTGGTTCTCGATCTATTGCAGGACGAACCAGACGAGCGACTGGATGATATGGGGAAAGTTGTGACTCACCTGCAAGGGCTTCGAAGGTAGTGCCTTTGCCATAGCATCAATGTCAGAATTCATCTGCGTCGGCGACTAGGCACTATCCCGACGGGCCCACGCGCCGGATGTGGCAGGGCAACTTGCGTGCGGGCGAGGACAGCAAGCCCATGCACTTCGAGGTGACGGGCTCAGGCGACGAGGGCGTGACGCTGGTTCGGGCTTCAAGCCGGGAATGCTCGGAGACTGGCGCTGACTTCGCCCTGCGCCTGCACCGCTGAGGTCAGCTCTCGGTGTCGTCCTCGACACGCGTGAAGTTGGCCAAAAAATCACGCATCTTGACGACCCGGGATTCGCCGAGGCCATTTACGAGGTTGACGTCGAGGCGCTCGGTCATTTCCGGAAACTCGACCAGGAGGCTCTTCCCCGGAACCTCGACAGAGAACCCGCGGCGGATATCCACCTTCCAGACGGTCCCTCCGGCGGCGGCGCTGTTCTCGGTCCACGTGGACCCCAATGTTACATCGGCGGTGGTGTTCTTTGGGTTCATGTCCGGGAATCTAGCACGCCTCGTCATCCCGGGAGCGCCGCCGATTCTGCTCGGCATGACAAGTCCAATGAGCAGCAGTTGGCGCGTCGCCTCCAGGACAAGACGGGGGACTCCTACGGCAAGTCCCTCAACAACATGCGCCACACCCGACCCATCAGCGATGCTGGACCAGGCTTCGTGGAGCACTTGCATGCCGCTGCTCTCAAAGCCCTGAACACCCTCAACAACATACGCCACACCCGGCCCATCAGCGATGCTGGACCAGACTTCGTGGAGCACTGGCATGCCGCTGCTCTCGAAGCCCTGAACACCCCAAGGACCTGATGACCGCGCCCTGGGTCCGAGTCCTGGTGACGGAGCTCGCCCACGGCGTGCTGTCCTCGCTGGGGTATGCGGCGGGACATGCAGCGGTGCGCCGGTTGGATGAGCGGCTCAGTCCACCGTCTCCCGTGTCACCTGCGCCAGTCCCCGACTCGCGGCGTCGGGGCCCATCGCCACGGCGCACATCACTGGGCTGTGTCAGCCGTCCTGTTCGGGACCTGGACGTTGTTATCGAGGACGTCAACCGCCGTGACCTTTCTGGATGGTCGCAGCCCCAGCTCAGGCGCTGTCCCTGATCTCCGAACAGGAGCGCAGGACGATAGTCGGAAAGTTCAATTTGGCGAACTCCGCCATCGCCACCCGCTATGACAAGACGGCGACCTGCTACCTCGCCGTCTTGCACGTCGCGGCCATGATTCTCTGGCTGCGCTAATCAGGGACAGCCCCTAGCACGACGACAGCGGCGGTAGCAGTCGGCCCTCAGCAACCGCCGCTGTAGTGCGCACCTGCGTCCCAGTCAGGGCCGGTACCGCTCCGCCTCATGGAAGAACTGCGTGAGCGAGTAGTCCAGCAACGACTGGCAGGACTGCATGTACCGGCGGGCGCGGAGGAAAGGCAGCCAGACGCGCTTGCCCACCCGCACCTGGGATTCTTCCATCTTCTGCCGCAGCACCCACGTCCCTCCCAACCGCCGCACCAGCACGTCCCCCAGGTAAGCTCCGAGCGCTGGCGCAGTGTGCCCATCGATGAGTTGCCGTTCGTACCTCTTGGGGAAGTCTTCTCTCCAGAAGAAAAGGTCGAGATCCGTGATGGACTCGGCCGTCTCGTCCATGAGGGAGGGCACCTTCGTGTGCAGCGCTGCCACGAGACCTTCGGACAGGTCTCCGTAGGATTCGAGGACGCGCTCCGGATTCGCCACGTCCGATGGAAGGGCGACCGGCAGCCACTCATCCGGCACAGGAGGCCAGAAGGCGTTGAACTCGGCAATCTTCCGTTGCCGCTCGCTGATGGCGAACTCGTCCAGCAGCCGCGAGAGGAACGGCGCCACGTCAGGGTGGAAGCGCGGCTCAACGGGCACGAGCGCGGCGCGGCGCTCTTTCAGCGCGCGTAGCACCGTGTCGAAGTCGAGGTCCGGCCGCAGGTGGACATGGGCGCGGGCCTGCGCCACGCGCGCTTCCTCGTTGGCGAACTCGGCGGCAGTGGGCCACAGAACCAGGAGGACAGAACCGTTGGGAAGTTCCTCCACCAGGTGTGCCGGAGTCGAGAGCATCCGCTCGCGACCTATGCTCTCCACGAGCTTGGGGCCGAAGACGTTCAGCCAGAACACCTCGTAGACCTTGTCGAATCCATCCCGCCTACGTGTCGCCTCGTCGCGACCGAAGGAAGGAGCCCCCGCGAGTTGCCGGTCGGCCACACTATGCGCTGCAGCATGTTCCGCCGGATATCGGGATGCCCAAGCCCGAGCCATTGCCACCAAGCCGCGGCAGGCGTCCACATCTGCAAAAAAGGAGAGTGGCTGCACATCGAGACTGGCGCGCAAGGTGGACTGACCTTGTGCAAGCATGAGATTGAGCACCAGCGACACTGCGGGGCTCTCTGAACGGTACAGTCCGATGATCGATCCATACTCATCGCGACGTTCCTCTATCGCGCGCCACACGGCTTCTCTTGAATACCTACGCTTCCGGTTCGACTTGACGAGTGTCGGCATCCATCTGTCCGCATGCTTCTCAAGAGCAGCAAACAGAGGCGTCAATGCAGGTTCCACTCCATCGGGCGAGTCGAATGCGCCCTTGAAGGAGAAGCTCAGGCTATCTGCCTTGTTCAAGTCGTGCAGCGTCAGCAGTTTCATTGGAACAGCACCTCCACGCCCTTGATTCTCTCCTGTGCGGCATCGACCGCGTTGGCCAACATTTCCCGATCTTTAGGCAGAAGCTTTTCGCCTTCGTAGACAAGGCGCACCCGCTTCACAGCCGCCTGCTGTCGCATACCGTCCCGAAGAATTTTCAGCGTTCCACCGTAGTACTTCATCGCATTGCTCGCATCCGTATTCACCTGCACTTCCAAGTCCTCCTTCTTCAGGATGCTGAGGTTTCGACTCTTGAAGCTGAACGTCTCCACCCGAGGCGGCTGTCCCGGAGGGGGACGCTCCTCGATGACGAGGACATCAGCGTACCGGAAGTCCACCTTCGAGACGCCCACGTGCGTCTCAATGCGAGGTTGCTCGAAGTCGCCGAGCCAGCGCCGCTGGGCGCGGGGCAACGCTGCGTCCGCCTCCAGGATGGCAACCATGGTCCTCTCAAAGGCCATGCCCCGAGCATAGTAGGCGCGCATCCCCTCATAGCCCTCCCACTTCAGGGGGCCCTTGACGGCGTCACCGTCCCGAATCTCCTTCAGCCGCCTCTTGCGGTAGGCAACGTACTCCTGCCAGAGCGGCGCCCCCTGCTCGACTCCCGGCGGTGGCTCCTCGAGCTTCGGCGCCTGCTCCTTCAGCAGCTTCACGTCCTTCGGAAGCCGTGGACCCGAAGACTCCAGCTCCGCCAGGAACAGCTTCGCCTTCGCGGCCTCCGCAGCGCCCGCCTTGGCGTCCTGGGCGAAGAGGTCCAGGTTGTCGAATTGCCGCCTTGCCGCCGAAGACCGGGCGGGCTCGCGATTCACCCCTTCCCTCGTCGTTGCAGCCTTGGAGGACTCGCGGCTGGCCGCCTGCGACTCCGCGGCGGACACCTCGGCGTTCTGCTCGAAGAGGTCCAGGTTGACGGGCCGCTTCCCTGCGGAGCCCCTGCTGGCCACGGACTGGGCGGGCTCGCGGCTCGCAGCCTCCATCAGCACTGCCTGCGCCTTCGCGGGGTTTCCGCGCGCCTCGTAGAGCGCCAGCAGGCCCGCCTCGCCCCACTCGGCTGCCACCAGCGCGCCCTCGCGGCTCGCCTGGAGGTAGCGCAGCAAGTCGCGCGCGGCGGCGATGCCGAACTGCTCCTCCAGGCGCGCCAGCAGCGCCTTCATGCCGGCCACGTCGAGCGTCGGCATCTGGAGCCGCCTCAGCCCGCCGCGCGACTCCACCAGGGCTCGAGCACCCTTGCCCCCGGCGTACACCGCCACCACCAGCGCAGCCGGCGCCAGCTCGCGCGTGGCCTGCTCGTACTTGCCCTGCGCCAGCGAGTACGCCCCATGCCCCGTCCCCACCGCCAGGTGGTAGAAGCCCACCGGCACACCGAAGGTCAGGTGGTCGAAGGCTCCCGCCGAGAGGCTTCCCGGCGAGTAGTGCCTCTCCATCAGGGCCTTCTCCACCTCATCGATGGCTGCTTGGTAGGGCGACGGCATCTGCCCACGCATCGCCATGAGCTCCGTGTACCGGGCCTCACCGCTCACCAAGCTGCTGGAGAGCATGTCCCGGCCCGCGCGCCCAAGCCCGCGCAGCACGTCGCCGGCCTTCTCTCCTCGCTCCGGGAAGGTCCCCAGCTCCATGCCCCGCCGCTTCAGCTCCTCGCGGACGACGGGCATGCTGCCCAGCGTCTCCCCCAACTGCTTGTCGCGAGCCAGCCGCTGCACCACCTCGCGCAGCTCGTCGTCGAAGGCCGCATGGAGGACGAAGAGGCCGAGCACCTCGGAATACGGCACGCCGAACTTCTCCACGGACGTGACGAGGAAGGCCGCGCGCTTGCGACTGAGGACGGCCGAGGCCTGTTCGTCCAGAGGCCCCAGTGCGCCCAGGCGGACAGCGTCCCAGGCCGTGAGGGACTGCACCAGCGCGGCCATGTCCACCCCGCGCTGCATGGCCACGAACTCCGCGGGCGAGGCACACGCCAGGAAGGGCGCCAGCACCTCCCGGCTGGAGTCCAGGTGAGGCCAGCCCGAGGGCAAGGCCTTGCCGCCACAGACGAAGACGCCGCCCTCCCTGTTTGAGCCTCGCGCCCCGTCCCTGTCGACGACCACCCCCTGGAGCCCGCGTCGCAGACCCATCGGCCCTATCTCGGGCGGCCCATCCGCGGAGCCTGACTCCTCCCCCCGATACACACCTGCCGCCGCACTCCTCGCCGCATGGGTGGGCACTGAGA
>NZ_JABXEM010000032.1:0-57403 GCF_013372595.1 Myxococcus sp. AM011 | reverse complement strand
TAAACCTATTAAGTCGTCGGCAGCGTCAGATGTGTATAAGTGACAGGGAGCACCCCGCCTCGCCCGCCGGTCAGGACTCCAACGCCGGGCGCACGGCGCGCGAGCACCCCGCCACGGCCATCGGCAAGGAGCGTGACGCACAACAAGACGACGCGCCCCGGAGGCGGCGACGGGCCCACGTGCCCTCGAGCACGGGCATCGTCGGCGTGGGCATCGCGGGGGCCGCGGCCTCCTCGTCCCGGCTGAACGCCACCGCCCGCGCCGAGCGCCGACGAGATGAGCCCGTGCCGCTGCTGGTGCGCCTGGGCGCGCAGACGGACTGGCTCAAGGATGGAGGCGCCATGAGCGTCTTCATGGCCATGGAGGGCCGGCGCATGGGGTTGGACACCCGCATCACCGGCATGACGCTCGACGCGGACGACGGCTCCGACAAGGTGGACCGAATCACGCTCCTGAGCGCGCGGGTGACGGCGGCCTTGTGGGCCAGCTCCCGGGGACGCATGCGCGTGGAAGCGGGCCTGACGAGCGCCCACGCCGCCAACATCATCTTCGTGGGCCCCAGCTTCGGCGCGTCCGTGGAGGCCTGCATCGGCGCCTCGCCGATTGACCTGGAGGCGCGTCTGAACGCCACGCCCTTTCCGCACCGCCAGGTGGACGCCCAGGCGGGCCTCGCCCTGCACCTGGGCACCTTCAACCTGCGCGGCGGCTGGCGCGCGCTGTACCTCAACGACGCCGGACACGTGGACGGCGTCGAACACGAGGAAGGCTTCGGCGGGCCGTACTTCGGCCTGGGCCTGACCTTCTAGCAACACGGCGGGCCGGAGCCGCCCACGACAGGGAGCCCCGGCCCTCCAGCTTCTACTCGTCAGATGCCGCGGCCATGGGGACCGAACCGCCCCCACCGCCAATGTCCGCCACCGTGGTGAGCCCCGAGGACGGCCGCTTGCCGGTGCCTCGGCGCTTGGGAGGCGGCGCCAGCTTCGGCTCCGAGCCGAACAACCGCTCGTACGTCTCCGGCCCGTTGATGTTCACAATCACGCCCGGGTCCTTCAGCGGCACCCGGCGCACCTTCATGTTCTTCAGCACCGCCTCGAGCTGCTCGCCCGACTCCGCGCGCAGCCGCTCCGCCGCCGCACGCGACAGCAACACCGGCCAGCCAGGTGCCCCTTCGAACTCCGGACGCAGCGCCTCCTCCGCTTCCCCCATCAACTTGAGCAACGACTTCACCGTGGTGGCGCGGAGCGCTGGCATGTCCACCGGATGCAGGAGCACGACGTCCGCTCCGGCCTCCATCGCCGCGTCCAACCCCACCTTCACCGAGACCATCTGGCTGTCCTTCCACTGCTCGGACTCCACCAGGTCCAGCCCCGGATGCTGCTCGCGCACGGCCTCAGCATCCTTCCCCACCACACCCAGCACACTGCATCCCGCCTTGCCAAAGGTCGACGCCAGCGACTGAAGGAAGCTCTTGTCGCCTTCGTGCAGGATGAGCGCCTTGGGGTGGGCCATCCGCCGGGCCTCGCCCGCTGCGAGGATGATCGCCACTGCCTTCATACCAAGCCTCCTCCGTCCCCCGGGGAATCGAGTGCCAGCTGGCCCGGGGCCACCGGGAACAGGCTGTGGCCTCCCCGGTGGTTTTTGAGCCCACCCCCCGGTGCTAGCCGTCAGCCGGTCCCCAGTCACTTCGCGAGCCTCCTGAGAGGAGCGCGAGGGCGCGCGAGCGGTGCCGGAAGGAGCACGGGCCGCCTGCTCGTTCGTACCACCCCGGAGGCTTGCCTCCTGTGTCCCCCGGCCACCTGCTCGCGCGCGGCTCAATGCAACCACCGTTGCGCGGGCGCGTGGAGCAGCAGCGCCGAGGCCGGTGTGGACACGGCGGTCTTTTCTTCCGTGCTCGCCAGCGCCTTGGCGGTCAGAATTTCAGCCAGCCGCGCCAGCGGCGCGAAGGCGGACAGGCGATGCAGCTCGTGCTGCGACACCTCGCCCAACCACGCTCCGTTGTGGCCATCCACCACGGGGAGCGCGTGCACCCCGTGACGGTGCATCACCTGAAGCGCCGAGAGGACGGTGTCCTCCGGGAAGAGCGTCACGGCATGGGCAACGAGCATCTCGAACTCAGGGCTGCGGCACATCGTCACGGAAGGCCTCCAGAAAAAGCAGGCGTCAGGCGCCTCTGATCCATCCCTAAGCAAGGGCCTTGCCGGGCCGATGCGACTTCCGAAAGGCGACACACAACCCGGGACGCCTCCCGCGCGATAATCCCCAGGCAGACCGCCACCCCCCTCGACGCGTCCCCCCGTGGAGCCTCCGCGATGAGCATCAAGACCCCGCCTTCCTCCACGCCGTCCGCCGCACCGCGTCGAGCCCCGGAGCCCGTGCAGCCGCAGAAGGCGGAGGCCCCCAAGCCCAACCTGCTCGAGCGGATGGGCCAGGGCCTGCAGAACGTCGCCCGCGCGGCCAACCAGGTGGTGGACCGGTTCGAGGCGAAGCTGCCGGACCTGTCCAAGCTGGGCCTGCCCCAGCTCGCCGGCACCGGCGGCAAGCCCTGGGAGGGCATCACCCTCACCGGCAAGCCGCTCCAGATTCCGCTCAACAAGCTGCTGGACGTGGACCTGGGCGACCTTCGCAAGGTCCTCGAGCGCGTCCTGCCCCCCAAGATTGACGACAAGCAGGGCAAGCAGCTCGTCGAGCAGACCCAGCAGTTCCGCGACACGCTGGGCCAGGTGCGCTCGCTGTCGGCGCAGCTGGACATGCTGCCCTCCACGCACCCGCGCTACGCGCAGGTGAAGGCGGCGCTGGAGAAGGCGGAAGGGGCGCTGACGCAGCAGACGGGCTACACGCGGACCACCGCGCCGCGCCCGGGCTCGCTCTGGTTGGACCCGCAGTTCCTGGCGAAGGAGCTTCCCAACGGCCAGGTCCACGCCAGCCGCTTCCCCACGGGCACGCCGGTGACGAAGCCGCCCGCGGCGCTGGACATCGTCGCGGGGGGCGACGCGAAGAAGGCCGCCGAGTACACCGCCTCCGTCGCCCAGAACCGCGCCGAGGCGGGCATGCCGGTGCAGGGCGGCGAGCCCATGGGCGTGCACCTGAGCCTGGAGGGCGGTGGCGGCAAGGGCAAGCGCTACGCCGCGATGCTGACGGAGATGCGCGAGATGGGCGTGGTGCCGGTGAGCCTCACGGGCACGTCCGCCGGCTCCATCGCCGCCGCGTTCGCCGCCACGGGCGCCACGCCGAAGCAGGTGGAGGACGTGGCCAAGGATCCGCGCCTGGGCAAGCTGTATGACCTCGACCTGGACATGAACGACGGTGGCCTGCTCAACGGCCAGGCCGCGTATGACCTCTTCGACCAGAAGCTGCGCGAGCTGACCGGAATCACCGACCGGCCCGTGACGTTCGCCGACCTCAAGATTCCCCTCCAGCTCGTCGCCGCCAAGGCCTACGACAGCGCCGTCCCCAACGGCGGCTTCAAGAGCGCGCAGGACCGCATCTTCGTCTTCAGCCAGGAGACGACGCCGGACACGCCCGTGGCGCTCGCCATGCGCGCCTCCATGGCCATCCCCGGCGTCTTCGAGCCCGTGCAACTGGTGGACCCCGTCACCGGTCGGCAGATGCACCTGGTGGACGGCGGCACGCTGGACAACCTGCCCATGGGCTACAACAAGAACGACCTGCCGCAGATTGGCGCGTCGCTCCAGACGCGCGGCGGCACGCACCCGTCCAACGGCACCGCCCAGCCCAAGCCCCTGCCCACCGGCCAGCTCGACACGGATGACGTGGTGTGGAACGGCTTCAACGGCCTGGCCCTGCTCAAGGACAACGCCACCGAGGCCCAGGACTGGCGCGACAAGGCGAAGCCGGGCGCCAACCAGTTCATGCTCAGCGTCCCCACGTGGAACCTGGACAACCCCAAGCAGTCCAACAGCGTGCTGGGCTTCGGCTACGACAACAAGGTGGACCCCATCCTGGATGGACAGACGCGCGAAGTGACGCGCGACTTCCTCCGCGAGTTCATGGACGACATGAAGGTCCCCGGCTCGCGCGGCACCAACATGGTGACGCAGGTCCCCAAGGACCTGAAGTTCAGCGAGCCCGTCGAAATCTGGGGCGAGAAGTTCCAGGTCACCTACAACGGCGGAGACACCGTCGTCGCCACCGCCGCCAATGGCAAACGTCACGAAGTGAAGCTCGGCCAGAAACAGATTGAGTCCATCTGGCTGGATGGCCAGGCGTTCAACGACTTCGGCGCCCAGCTGTCTCACACGCTGAGTGACGTGCGCAGCGTGCGTCCTTCCTGGTTCCCTTTCTGACACACCGTGCGGGGCTTGCGCCCCCGCTGCAAGGTTGAACCTCCAGACACCTTCACGCACCCGGGACGCCTTGAGGCGCACCCGGGTGTCGTCGTTACGGTGGCTCGCATACATCCCCCTGGGAGGTCTTGATGCAAGCGGAGCGAGGGCGGGCCTGGGTGCCCTGGCTGGTGACGGTGCTGGTGGTGCTGCTCGCGGGCGGAGTGCTGTACCTGGCGCACCGGGGCTCGGCGCAGGCGCAGGCCCAGGCGGAGGAAGCACGCAAGCTGGCGGACGAGGCCACGGCGCGCACGCGTGACGCGGAGGCCGCGCGCAAGCAACTGGAGGAGAAGTACGCCGCGCTGGAGGCGGAGCACGCGAAGCTGTCCTCGGAGAAGGAGCAGCTCAGCACGGAGAAGGAGCAGCTCTCCCAGACGGTGCAGGAGCAGGAGGCGGAGCTCGCCAAGCTCAAGGACACCTACGACGACCTGCAGGACAAGATGAAGGCCGAGATTGCCGAAGGCGCCATCAAGCTGTCTCAAGCCAAGGGCCGCATCCAGGTGGACCTGGTGGACAAGGTGCTCTTCGACTCCGGCGACGCGAGCATCAGCAAGCGCGGCCAGGAGGTCCTCAAGCGGCTGGGCGGCGTGCTGGCCAAGGTCGACGACAAGGCCATCCAGGTGTCGGGCCACACGGATGACTCGCCGCCGTCGCAGAAGCTTCAGGCCACCTTCCCCACCAACTGGGAGCTGTCCGTGGCGCGCGCCGTCAACGTGGTGCGCTTCCTGGAGGAACAGGGCGGCGTGCGCTCTCGCAGGATGATCGCCGCCGGCTACGGGGAGACGCGGCCGGTGTCCGCCAACGCCACCCCTCAGGGCCGCGCGCGAAACCGGCGCATCGAGGTGTTGCTGATTCCGGAGCTGCCCGCGAAGAAGGCCGCCCTCAAGACGGCCCGGGACACGCGCTAGCTACTTCTTCTTCACCGACTCCAGCAGCTTGCGGAAGGACTTCTCCGAGGCCGCCACCGTCTTCTCCGGGCCCGTCAGCTTGAAGAAGAGGGCGCCCTCGGGGCCCTCCACAATCGCCCCCAGCAGACGGAATCCGGGCTTCGGCGTGGAGGGGCCCATCATCGGCCCGCCGCCCATGTACGTGCCCTTCACGTCCACCGTCGTCACCGGCATCCCGTTGAGCTTCTCCGCCTTCGTCTTGGCGACCTTGTCCACCGGCTTGCCATCCGCCGTCTGGAACTGGCCCAGCCACCGCTTCACGTTGGCGTCCACCGCGCCGCCCTGCCCCTGCCCGAAGTAGAAGACCGCCAGCTCCCCGCCCTCCGCGTCCCCCTTCGCCGCCGGCAGCTTGTACGTCGCCGCGCGCATCGGTCGCTCACCCTGCGCCGCCCACTCCGCGGGCGCCGTCCACGCCAGTCCTCCGGCCTCCTCCGCGGACGCCGCCATCGCCATGCACATCACCAGCACACCCAGCAGTCGGTTCATCCGCTCAGCGTACCGGTGATTGGCGTCAGCGCAGTGTGTCAAAGACAGCCGGTGCCACTCGCGCGTACGCCGAAGCATGGGTGACACAACGCGTCAAGTCCCGTCGCTTCCGGCCAACCCAGGGACGTGGTACGCCACGCGACTGTCACCTAGTCCTGAAGTCCAAACTTGGACTCGGAGGGGGTTGTACCCATGAAAAAGGCGTTGTTCCTCGGGGCTCTGGCCCTGGGCACGGTAGCGTGTGATCCGGACATCATGCAGGACGACCCGCCGAATGCCGCGGACGTCGTCGTGGCGGAGTTCGACCCCTCGGCGTCTCCGGCTGTCGTGCCGTCTCCGAATGACTTGGCCATCGCCAAGTTGCCGGATGGCTCGAACATCGTCGCGGCGCCCATCAATCCGAATTCGCCTGCCGCCGAGCAGGAGTTCACTCGGGACTATCTCAATACGCTCAACGGCTTCCCGACGTCCGCCATCTCGACGACGACGGTGAAGGGCCTGAACGCGGAGACCGTCAACGCGACGACGGTCAAGTTCATCGACCTGTACGAAGGCACCCCGCTGGCGAAGCCCGTGACGCCGACCATCGGCTACCGCGAGGCCAGCAATCAAATCACCGTCATCCCGCCGCAGCCGCAGGGCTGGCCCAAGGGCGGCCGCTACGCGGTGGTCCTCGTCGGTGGCCAGAACGGCCTGAAGACGGCCGCGCCGAACAACAAGCCCATCATCGGCTCGGCCACGTGGTCCCTCGCCAGCTCGCGCCTGCCGCTCGTCAACTGTCCGGGCCAGGACCTGACGTCCCCCAACTGCACCCTCGCCACGGAGCTCATCCCCTCCACCAAGTCGGACCCGGCCGAGCGCCTGGCGGACCAGCTCAACAGCGCCAAGCGCCTGGAGCAGCTGCGCCTGGGCTACAAGGACGTCCTCGACCTGGCGGCGGCGAAGTTCTCCATCAACCGCGACGACATCGTCCTGGCGTGGACCTTCACCATCATGGGCCAGCCGGAGGCGACGTTCGACCCGGGCACCAGCACCATCCCCTTCCCCAACGACCTGCTGCGCGTGGCCGCGACGGGCACGACGCCCGCGCACCTGAACCTGCCCGTGCCCGCCGGCACCGGCACGGTGGTGGACCTCATCAAGGGCCTGAACACCCTGGATGGCTGGTCCACGACGGCGCCCATCATCTCCGAGAACAGCGTCACCCGCGGCGTCATCGACAATGACGCGAAGCTGGACATGAACACCGTCCGGCTGGGCCGCGAGCTGCTGTTCGTCAAGCTGACCCCGGGCGGCACCACGCCCAAGGTCAAGGTGTGCCTCAACTGCGCCTCCAGCACCAAGCGCGACGGCACCCCGGCGGACCCCGCGCCCCAGCAGTTGCAGATCATCCCCGAGGTTCCGCTCGACCCCGCCAGCCAGTACGCGGTGGTGCTGCTGCGCGGCGCCAAGGACGAGAAGGGCAACTTCGTCGCGCCCACCGGTCCCCAGGCCCTGCTGCGTCTGTCCGCGCCGCTGGCCATCGACGGCAAGAGCCAGGTCGCCGCCGTCCCGGACGGCAACGCCGTCGCGCTGGAGCCCATCCGCGCGGGCATGAAGCCCCTGTTCGACTCGCTGGAGGCCCAGCACATCGCGCGCAAGGACGTGCTGCTGGCGTGGGTCTTCACCACGCAGAGCACCCACTCCGTGCTCGGCGCGCTGAACCAGGCGCCCGCCCCGGTGCCGACCACGCCGCTTTACCTGGTGGACCAGACGCCCCAGCTCACCGGCGCCATGACGGCCAACGGCCTGGAGCACACCAACGTGGGCAAGGCCCTCGTCGGCGCGTTCCTGACGCCCAACCTCCTGGATGACACCAACGGCGCGCTCAACCCCGCGCGTCCCACCCGCCTGGACCACGTCCCGTTCTGGCTGTTCGTGCCCGCCTCGGCGCCTCCGGCCGGCGGCTACAAGGTCGTCGTCTTCGGTCACGGCCTGGGCAGCAACCGCACCTCCGTGCTCCCCATCGTCAACAAGCTCAACGAGGCGGGCTACGCGGTGGCCGCCATGGACACCGTGCTCCACGGCGAGCGCACCAGCTGCGCGGGCATCACCGCCGCGTCGGGCCTGGGCACCATCACCACTCCGGACCAGGCGTGCGCCGCCGGCTCCACCTGTGACGTGACGGTCAACAGCCCCACCTACGGCCGCTGTGTCGCTCCGGCGACGGCCAGCGCCTGCAACCCCGGGGCGGGTGGCGACCTGTCCTGCCAGGCGATGGGCCAGGGCGTGTGCAGCGTGACGACGGCCAAGTGCGAGGGCGGCGACTTCCTGCGCGCCAACGCGAACTCCCCGCCGGCCGTCTCCAGCTGGAACTTCCTCAACCTCACCAACCTGTTCGCCACGCGCGACAACTTCCGCCACCACGTGGTGGACTTCTCGCAGTTCACCCGCGTGCTGGCCAGCGACGGCCTGCGCACGCAGCTGGGCAACGTCGTCCCGGGCGCCACGCTCAACGCGGCCACCGTGGACTACGTGGGTCAGAGCCTGGGCGGCTTCCAGGGCGCGCTGTCCGCGTCCGTGAACACCCGCGTGCGCCGCACCGTCCTCAACGTCCCGGGCGGCGATCTGGTCGACGTGCTCCTGACGTCCGCCAACCCGACGTTCATCGCCCGCCGCGATGGCTTCCTGAACTTCCTGGGCACCGTGGGCCGCATCCCCGGCACCCCGGCGTTCGACGAGTTCATCGTGCTGGCTCGCACCATCCTGGACCCGGCCGCTCCTCGCAACTACGCCTGGAAGCTGGAGAACCTCGAGGGTGCTCCCGCCGAGCGCGAGGCGTTCATCCAGTACATCAAGGGTGACGAGGTGATTCCGAACCCGGTGACGCAGGGGCTCATCGCCGCGGCCAACCGCGACAGCACCCGCACGGTGCAGAACTACATGGCCGAGGTCGACCTGCTGCCCACGTCGACGCGGCACGTGTTCCTCCTCATCGCCGACCCGTCCGACCCGGGCAACCCGTTCCTGAAGTCCGTGCGCGACACGGCCCAGGCCCAGGTCGTCAGCTTCCTCAACACGGGCACCGCGGCCACTCCGTAACGGACAGGACTCAGGGGAATGACTCACATGAAGAAGACACTGTCCCTCGTAGCGCTGCTGGCCGCTGGCTCCTCCCAGGCCGCCGGCTTCCAGATCAACACCCAGAGCGCCCGCTCCACGGGCATGGGCAACGCGGCGGCCGCGTGGCTGGACGACTCGTCGGCCATCTACTCGAACGCCGCGAACATCCTGGGTGTGAACAAGCTGGACGTGCAGATTGGCGACACCGGCATCCTCCCCGGCATCAAGTTCACCCCGGTGAACGGCGCCGAGCAGGGTCAGAAGACGACGCTGTCGCCGCCTCCGCACCTGTTCGCCGTGTACAAGCCCTTCGACCGCTTCGCGGTGGGCGTGGGCGTGTACACGCCGTTCGGCGCGAACAGCCGCTGGGTGGATGACTTCGTGGGCCGCTTCAAGGCCCAGGAGTCGGCCATGGCCGTCTACAACATCAACCCCACCGCCGCGTTCCAGCTCCACGAGCGGTTCCGCGTCGGCGCGGGTCTGGACATCTACCGCGGCACGCTGGAGCTCAAGCGCGCGCTGGGCTTCGTCGAAAGCGAAGGCCAGGTGCACCTGGGCGGCGCGTCGTGGGGCATCGGCTACAACCTGGGCGTGCAGGCGGTGCTGCTGCCCAAGTACGTCACCATGGGCCTGCACTTCCGCAGCACCGCGGACCTGACCTTCAAGGGCAACGCGGACTTCCAGAACGTGCCCGCGGAGTTCCAGGCGCGTCTGCCCGACGGTCCGGTGGAGGGTGACGTCACGCTGCCCGCGACGGTGGCGTGGGGTATCGCCGTCACCCCGTTGGACAACCTGCGAATCGCCTTCGACGCCAACTGGGTGGACTGGTCCTCGTTCCAGGAGCTCGCCATCGAGTTCCCGGAGAACCCGGCCATCAACAACCCGCTGCCCAAGCGCTGGCGCGCGAAGTGGAACTACCACCTGGGCGCCGAGTACGGCGTGACGCCCGCCCTCCAGGTCCGCGCCGGCCTCATCCTGGACCCGGCCCCGGGTCCCGGTGGCACGCTGACCCCGGACCTCCCGGACGCGGACCGCTTCGGCGTCTCCGTGGGCGCGGGCTACCGCTTCGGCTCGGTGCGCGCTGACTTCGGCTACCAGTTCGTCAGCCTGGCCGACAACGAGAGCTCCGCGCCGGGCATCTCCGGCACGTACAACGGCTCCGCGCACGTGTTCGGCCTGACGCTCGGCTACTCGATGTAATCGCAGTCAAACGTCCGGCCCGCATTCATGCGGGTCGGATGTCCTCTTCGCCCGGGTCTCCCTCATGGGGGCCCGGGCGTCGTCGTTTCAGGGGTCCGGCTCAGACGCGCAAATCTCCATCATGCAGCACGCGGCCGGAGGCCAGCACGCGCGCGGAGTTCTGCAGCCGCTCCGTGCCCATGCGCATGAGCAGGCCCTTCGTGCCGGGCTGGCTGAGCAGGTGCTTCTCGAAGGCGGCGCGCGGCAGTTGCAGCACCACGCCCTTCACGTCGGCGCGCACCGTGGCGGACACCGGCTTGTCCAACAGGAGGGAGATTTCGCCGAAGACGTCCCCCTCGCGCAGCTCCGCCAGCGGCATGCGTCTGCCACCCGGCTGCTCCAACCACGGCGTGCACTTGCCACGCAGCAACACGTAGAAGGCATCCCCCGGCTGGCCCTGCGCCATCAGCACCTCGTCGGGCACCACGGCGCGCAGCCGGAAGTCGAGGGAGAGCGCCGCCTTCTGCTCCGCCGTCAGCCGACTGAGCAGCGGGTTGCTGCGGAGCAGGTTGTCCACCAGTCGGCGCCGGTAGAAGTCCTCCAGCACCTCGCCCACGCCAGGGTGACGCACCGCCACCGCCGTCAGGCTCGCGCGCGTCAACTCCAGCAGCACGGCGCGCTCGGTGGCGACGACGCTGGCCAGGCGCGGCCCTTCCGACACCAGCGCCAGCTCGCCGAAGAAGTCCCCGGGCACCACCGAGCCCACCACGCCGCGCTCGCCGTCCTCCAGCGCGCGCACCACCTCCGCGCGGCCTTCCACCAGCGCGAACATGGACGCGCCCGCCGCGCCCTCCTCCACCACCGCCTGTCCCGGGAAGAAGGCGCGCACCTCCAGCACTCCCACCAGGGCCACGAAGTCCTCGCGGCTCAGCCGGGAGAACAGCGGCACGGGGCGCTCCGCGACGACGCCAGGACACAGGGCGAAGCGCTCGGCCAGCGCCCGCGCGCAGCGCAGCCTCATGGCGTCGGTGGCGCCCAGCCGGGCGAGGGCGACACACGCGGCCACCGCGCGCAGGGGCTCATCCACCTTCGCCCACGCCAGCGCCGCCGTCTCGTGGGCCGCCGCGGCGTCGGCCTTCCTGCCCAGCCACTCCAGCAACTCCGCCACCCGCTGGTGCACGTCCGCGTCGTCCGGGGTGGACTTCGAGAGGCCCTGGTACTCGGCCAGCGCCTCCTCCAGCTTCCCCTGGCTCGCGAGCGTCACCGCCCGCTCCTTCCCCACGACGTGCATGTCCGCCATGCCGCCATCCTACCGCCACATGGAGTCCTACGCGCTCAACGCGCGCACCCGCTCCGCGAGGTTGTGGGTGAACAGCCGGTAGATGCGCAGGGCCGCGGCCTCGTGCGTGGCCAGGTAATGCTGGAAGTCCACGCGCGTCACCCTCAGCGCGCGGACGGACGAGCGTGAGCGCACGTGCGCGGACGTGGGTCCATCCAGGATGAGGGAGATTTCACCCAGCCAGGCGCCGGGCCCCAGCGTGTTGAGCTGGCGAGCGTCCAGCCCCGGCCCGGTGAATACGTCCACCGTGCCCTCCAGCAGCACCAGCAGGCCCGTGCCCCGCGCGCCCTTCTCCAGCACCGTGGTGTCCCCGGGGATGGCCACCTGCTGCGCCATGCGGAACAAGTCCTTCAAATCCTCCAGCGCCAGCTCGCCGAAGATGGGGATGGCCTTGAGGTACTCGTACCCGTCCGGCACGGCGCTCGCCACCGGCGCGGGCTCATGGAACGCGGACGTGCCGTCGCCCAGCCCCAGGTGGCGCAACAGGCGCAGGTGCTCGGCCTGGAGCACGTCGTCCTCGCGCGCGGCCGCCGACTCCTGCCGCGCATCCGCCAGCAGCACCAGCGCGCGCCAGGACTCTCCCTGCTCGTCGAGCAGCGCGCACATGCGCAGCACCGCCTCGCGACGCCGGGGATGCTCGGGCGGCACGCCGCGCAGCGCCTCCAGCTCCGCGTGCGCATAGCCCAGCGCGTGGTACAGCTCCGCGGCCTCCAGCGGGCGCTGCGAGCGCGTGAGGCACTGGGCCATGGACTCGCGCGCATGCAGCGCGCGGTACAGCTCCAGGGCCCGCTCCAACGCACCCGCGCTCTCGAAGGCCGCAGCCGCGCGGGCCCGCTCTCCGGCGCGCAGCCACGCCTCGGCCGCCAGCATCGGCGCGCCTGCCTGCTCATGCAGCGCCGCGGCTTCCGAGTCCGCGCCCTGCGCTTCCAGGAGCCGGGCCGCGCCCGCGAAGTCCCGCGCGCGCCGCAGCACGTCCACCAGCGCCGAGCGCGCCTGCGCGGGCACATTGCCGGACTCCTCCAGCACCCGCTCGCGCTGCACCGGGGACAGGTCCTCGTAGGACCGCACCGCCACGTCCACCGCACCCTGCATCAGTGCCTCCCACACCGCGCGGCCGGGGGCTCCCACGGGCACACCCCACCCCTTGGCGCCCTCATCCGGAATGAGGTCGGACACCTTCGCGGCCCCCGCCATGTCGTGCTCCCCCCTGCGGCAATGTCTCCCACGTCCGTAGCAGACCGGCCGCCAGGAGGCGAGCCCTCCGCGCGCGCCTCCTCCCGTCGACACGAAAGTGGTGGGTGCATGACCTTCCACGCACGGGATGTGGCGAAGCAACGCACCCGTGCTTCCACGCTCGCCGCTATATGTCGGCGGTCCAGGCGTTATCGTCCGGGATGGGCCGGCCCCCCACACCCCCTGGAGCCCGAATCATGACGACTCGCCACATGCGCCGCTGGAGCCTCGTCGCCACCCTGTGTGCCCTGGGTGTCGGAGGGACGGCGCGAGCGCACGCGGGCCTGCCAGAGACCTCCAACGTCACCCTGCGCCGAGGCCACCCGGAGGATTACTTCCTGGGCGCGACGTTCGGCGCGGTGATTTCGCGCGACAGCGGGAAGACGTTCCGGTGGATATGCCCGACGGCCATGGGCTACGGCGGCTGGAACCCCAACGCCTACCTGTGGCGTGAGGCGGGCGACATCCTCGCGGCCACCGGCAGCACGCTGCTCCGCTCGCCCGACGGCGGCTGCTCCTGGAACACCCACCCCTTCTTCAAGGACACCTGGGTGTCGGGGCTGGCCGCGCATCCCACCGACGACCGCATCCTCTACGTCGTCACCTCCCGGCACGGCAAACCCAACGGCGTCTATCGCTCCCTGGACGGCGGCGAGACGTGGGCCCCTTCTCCTCTCATGCGCCAGGGCCTGGTGCTCAACGCGGTGCGCGTGTCCCCGGCGAACCCCCAGCGCCTCTACGTGAGTGGCAAGGAGGAGAGCCGGTTGCTCCTGCTGCGCAGCGACGACGCGGGCGAGACGTGGACCGAGGTGGTCCACCCGCTGTCGGAGCTGCTCTTGCCGTACGACTTGCTCGTGGAGATGGCGGACCCGGTATCCGCGGACGTGCTGTGGGCGCGCGTGTCCTCCCAGGGCGCCACGTACCTGCTGCGCAGCGACGACGCGGGCCAGACGCTGAACATCGTCTCCACCATCAACGACGTCTTCATCAACATGGAGCTGTCCGCGGATGGGAAGAAGGCGTGGGTGGGGACGCTCAACCACTTCTTCCGGGGCCCTTCCACCGGACCGCTGGAGATGCTGTCGCTGCCCACGGGCAACGCGTGCGTGCTGCGCGACGGGCAGACGCTCTACGGCTGCGGCTCCACCTGGCTGCATGACTGGGCGCTGGCGCGCAGCACCGACGAGGGCAGCACCTGGCAGCCCCTGTTCGGCCTCTACGAAATCCAGGGCGCGCACCACTGCCCCCGAGGCACTCCCGTGCGAGAACTCTGCCCGGCCCAGTGGCCGCAGCTCGCGGAGCAGCTCGGGGCGCCGCTCTATCCGGCCGGCCCCGTCGAGGAGCCCCCCGTGGACGCGGGCACCCCCGACGCGGGCAGTCCCGAGGACGCCGGTACGGCCGAGGACGCAGGCACCACTCCCCAACCATTGCCTGCCCCCAAGGGCTCGGGCGGATGTGGGGCCATGGGTGGGAACATGGTGCCCGTCCTGCTGTTGCTCTCCACCCTCACCCTGCCGCGCCGTGGTCGGCGGCGCCAGAATTGAACAGGTCGCCCCATGAAGCCCCTCTCGCGAAAGACGCTCTGGACCACCTCCCTCGTCGCCCTGCTCTCCCTGACGACCACGGCCTGTGGCGACGACAAGGAGCCGGAGTCGAAGTGCGGCGAGCCCCTCTACGGCGGTGACGCCACCGACGAGGCCTGGCGCGCGCTCGTCGACGCGAAGGGCAAGCCCACGGACAGCACCGAGGCCGCGCAGCTGGCGCTGCCCACGCAGGGCACCACGTACTCCATCAACGACGCCCCGCCGAAGTGGACGTGGACCTCGACCCTGGCGAGCGCGCAGCCGCGCCCCGCGCCGGTGAGCCCCTTCGACACGGCCCGCTCCATGCTCGCGCGCGTGGGCGAGTGGGTGCTGCCCACGGCCCATGCGCACCTGCCGCCCTTCACCGGAGACATCCACTGGGTGCAAGTCACGGTGCCCGGCCGCGAGTGCCCGGTGGAGATGCTCACGTCCAATCTGGAGTGGCAGCTCGACGCCGCGACGTGGGACACCCTCAAGGCGAGCGCCGGACAGGACCTCTCCGTCCAGGTGGTGAGCGCGTACCTGCTCCAGAACCGCATCACCGAGGGTCCCTACACCCTGGCCCAGCCCGTCACCATCCGCCTCCAGGGGGCACCATGAGACACGCGTGGGTCTGTGCGCTGGGGCTCGTCTTCGCGGGCTGTAGTGACGACTCGAATCCCTTCGACGGCGTGAAGCCACCCGCGGACATCGAGTACGCGCACCCGGAGCCGTGGGGCGCGGGCTCGAGCGTGCCGCCTCCCGGGCCTGGTGGACGCGTCCTCATCACCAACAGCCTGGACGACACGCTGAGCCTGCTGGAGCTGGAGGGCGCGACGAGCGCGGGCTGGCGCGAGCTGGCGCGCGTGCCGGTGGGACTCAACCCGGTGGAGCTGGAGGGACCGCACCACACCGCCGTGTCGCCGGACGGGAGCCACTACTACGTCGGCATCTCCAACTACGTGCCGGGCGGCGGCTCGGGGCCCCATGGCGCGCACGGCAGCGGCGCCGATGATGGCTACTGCCTGAAGCTGGATGCGCGCGACAACCGGCTGGTGTCCTCGGTGCGAGTGGACCCGAACCCCGGCGACGTCATCGTCAGCAAGGACGGGAACACGCTGTACCAGACGCACTTCGACACGCTGAAAATCGCCGAGGTGGCGCGTCGCGGCGGCACCGAACGGGAGATGTTCGCGCGGCTGGCCATCATCGACGCGAAGACGATGGTTCGCAAAGCCATGGTGGACGTGTGCCCCGCTCCGCACGCCATCCGGCTGTCTCCGGACGAGCGCACGGCCTACATCGCCTGCTGGTCGGACGAGGTGGCCATCGTCGACCTCTCGGCGCCCACCACGGAGGCTCAACGCGTGAAGGTGGCCGCCAATCCGGGCACCGCCACGGCGCCCCGGCACCAGCCCTACGCGCTGACGATGTCGCCCACCACGGGAGATGTCTTCGTCAGTTCGATGGCGAGCCGCGAGGTGCAGGTGCTCGAAGCGCGCACGCACACCATGAACGCGACTCGGCGGATTCGCCTCGCGGGCTCACCGATGTTCGGTGACATCGGCGCGGACGGGACGACGTTGTACATGCCGTATCAAGGCGTGGAGGCGCTGGCCATCATCGACGCGGCCACGGGCTTCATCCGGCGCGAGGTGGACCTGGCGCCTTCGGGCTGTCTCAACGCGCACCAGGCCAGGCTGACTCCAGACGAGAGCCACGTGCTCGTGGTCTGCGAGGGTGACCACGTGCGCCCGGGCACACTGCACTCGGTGAACGTGGCGCAGGGCACGGTGGTGAACACGGTGCGGGTCGGCATCTTCCCCGACTCGGTGAGCATCCTCCGGGGGCAGCCATGAGCCACGCGGCCTGGAAGGTGCTGCCCTTCGTGGCGCTCGTCACCCTCGCGTCCGCCTGCGGTGACGAGGCGAAGCCGGTGAGCGCGGCGGAGTACGGCGAGCTGCTGTTCCGCGACGCGCGCTTCTCGGAGAGCCAGTTCAACGACTTCTCCTGCGCGACGTGCCACGCGACGACGCCCACGCCGCTCAACGGGCGGATGGACTCCGGCTACACGCTCTACAACGTGGCCTCACGGCCCAACTGGTGGGGCGGCTACGAGACGAACCTGCTGGACGCGGTGAACTTCTGCTACGTCAGCTTCATGCGCGGCGTGCAGAAGCTGCCGGAGGACTCGCCCCAGAGTCGCGCGCTGTATGAGTACCTGGTGAGCATCAGCCCGGATGCCACGGCCCCCGCGCTGCCGTACACCGTGGTGAAGGACATCCAGGAAGTGCCTCGCGGAAGCACGGAGCGAGGACAGGCCGTGTATCAAGCCGCGTGTCAGGAGTGCCACGGCGCCATTCACACCGGTGAGGGACGGCTGACGGAGATGGCCTCCATCCTCCCGGAAGTGACCCAGGACTACGATGAGCTGTTTCCGGGAATCCCCCACTCGCTCGTCGTCATCGAGAAGGTGAGACACGGCCAGTTCTTCCACATCGGCGGCAACATGCCCGCGTACAGCCTGGAATCCCTCTCAGACGCGGACATGGGAGCGCTGCTCACGTACCTGGGGCTGTAGTAAGGAAGCCCGCATATGGGTTTCTGGAAGAAGCTTTTCGGTCTGGAGAAGGCGGGTTCGGAATCATCGTCGAGCCCGCCTGAGTCAGTGAGCCCCCGCGAGTACCTGCGGCGCGAGGTGGAGGCGGCGCTGAAGTCCATCCCCCGGGTGACTGAAGTCACCCGGTTGCCGGATGACTACGGCCTGCGGTTCTTGAAGAACGGGGAGGTCGTCCAGATGTACCTGGACAACCTCTTCGCGGAGACGCGCGAGGTGTCTCCCGACGAGCGCGCCCAGCAGATCCGCCGCTTCCTGGCGGCCTTCACCGGGGACAGCGGAGGCAAGCTGTCGTGGGAGGAGGCGCAGGAGAAGCTCCTTCCCGTGGTGCGCTCGGCGACGTTCGGAATGATTGCGCCACCGGGAGAGTCCCGCCCGCGCCCCATGGTGGAGCGGCGCACCATCCCCTTCCTGCGCGAGCTGCTGGTGTTGGACCTGCCCGACGCCACCATGTACGTGCAGCAGCAGCACCTCCAGGAGTGGGGCGTCTCCGAGGAGGAGGCCTTCGAGTCGGCCTTCGCCAACCTGGACCTCATCCACGAGTCTGGCGTGGCGCTCCAAGACGAGGAGCCGAGCCCACTCTGGTCCGTGGACTCCAACGACACCTATGAGGCCTCGCGCCTGCTGCACCCGGGCTTCCTCGCGTCCTTCGCCGACCGCGTGAAGGGCCGCCCCATCGCCGTCATCCCCACGCGCTCCACGCTCCTCATCGGTGGTGATGGAGACCCGGCCATGCTCAAACGCCTGTGCGAGTTCGCCGAGCGCGAGCACGACGCCAGCACGCGCGGCATCTCCCCCGCGCTCTACACCGTGGACGACGCCGGGCGCGTGGTGCCGTACCGGCGCGCCGGCAACGACGAGCTCGCGCAGTTGGTGCGCCGGGGCCACCTGCGCTGCGCCATGGGTGAGTACGCCACCCAGAAGCAGATGCTGGAGGCGCAGCACGAAGCGGAGGAGGTGGACGTGTTCGTCGCCAGCTTCGGCGCCATGGGCCGCGAGAAGGACGGCCGCCCCATCAGCTGGTCCAGTTGGAGCAAGGACGTGGACACGATGCTGCCGGAGACGGAGGTCGTGGCCATCCAGGCGGGCGAAGAGGACTTCTTCATGGTGGCCTTCCCGGACGTGAAGCGGCTGGCCTCCGCGTACCTCGCGCCGATGCCGGAGCTGTGGCCGCCGCGCTACCGCACCACCGGGTGGCCGTCGGACGCGGTGGTGGAGCAATTGCGCGCCGCGCAGGTGGACCTGGCGGAGTACGACGCCGACTGAGGCCCTTCGCGACGTCAGCCGACCGAACGCCTCCGCGTCAGCCGGGGGCCGTTCTCCCGAGGAGATGACGATGCTCGCCTGCGTGGACGTGGACTACCGCGATGACGTCACCGTGGCCGCGTGCGTCCTGTTTCGCGATTGGACGGATGCCTCGGAGACCGCGCACCACGTGGACCGGGGCCCTCCCGCGGCGGCCTATGAGCCCGGCCAGTTCTACCGCCGCGAGCTGCCGCACCTCTTGCGCGTGCTCGCACTGGTGCCGGAGCAGTTGGAGGCCATCGTCGTCGACGGCTATGTGTGGCTGGGCCAGGACAAGCCCGGCCTGGGTGCGCACCTGTACGAGGCGCTCGGGCGCGCGGTGCCCGTCATCGGTGTGGCGAAGACGTCCTTCCACTCCAGCGACGTGGCCCTCCCCGTGCTGCGCGGCCAGAGCCAGCGCCCTCTCTTCGTCAGCGCCGTGGGCCTGAGCACCCCCACCGCCGTCGAGTACATCCAGCGCATGCACGGCCCCTCCCGCATGCCCACCCTGCTGGGCCGCGTGGACCGGCTGTGCCGCGAGTCGTGAGCCCTCCTCACCCCTGACACGCGCGTCGCGCTCGCGCGGGTGTCCGGCTCGCCCGTGGGTCCGCTTCCCTCTGAAGACAGAGGCCATACCCCTGGTACGGGCCTTGCTCTCAGGGTCCACCCCATGCGCCCACCCCGCGTCCAGCGCCATCACCTCCTCACGGGTCTGCTGCTCATCCTCGTCATCTCGGCGTGCCCTCCAGAGCGCCGTCCGCTCACCCGCGAGGAGGTCGCCTCCATCACCTTCACGCGGCTGGAGCGCTTCGAGTCGGAGCAGGCATTCGACGCCCACGTGAAGCAGCTCCAGGCGATTCGCGAGAGCCTGTCGAGCGGCGGTGGCCCCGTGGTCGGCTGCGGTGGCACCAGCGCGGACGGCGAGCCTTCGCCGCAGGAGCCCGCACCGGCGGACCCCTCCATCACCAACAACCAGGAGGCCGGCGTTGACGAGGGCGACATCGTCAAGGCCGTGGGGGACTGGTTCGTGGTGCTGCGCCGGGGCCGCCTCTTCACCGTGCGCCAGGTGCAGGGTGCGTTGGAACCGGCGGAGCAGGCGGACGCCTACGCGCCGGGCTTCACGCACGGCACCTGGTACGACGAGATGCTCGTGTATGGCCGTCGCATCATCGTCATCGGCTACAGCTATGACTTGAGCGCGACGGAGGTCAGCCTGTTCCGCATGGATGACGCGGGAGCGCTGACGCATGAGAGCACCCACTTCCTGCGCTCCAACGACTACTACTCCAGCCGCAACTACGCGAGCCGGCTGGTGGGCGGCACCCTCGTCTTCTACATGCCGTACCACCTGTCGGGGAGCGAGCTGTCGTTGCCGTCCACGCGCAACTGGGTGCGCGGCAACGAGACGACCTCGTGGCAGCCCATCCTCACGCGCATGGACGTCTTCAAGCCCGTGCAGACGACGCTGTGGCCCGCGCTGCACACGGTGGTGCGCTGTGATTTGGACTCGCCGGAGTTCACCTGCACGGCCCGCTCGCTGATGGCGCCGCCCGCGCGGACCTTCTACGTGTCGCGCGACGCGGTGTACCTCTGGGTCTCCCCGGGCTACGAGTCGTGGACGGTGGAGGGCGAGAAGTACGACCCGAAGAAGCCGCGTGACTCGGTGGTGTACCGGCTGCCGTTGGACGGTGGCGAGCCCGGGGCCCTGCGCGCGCGCGGCGGTCCGGTGGACCAGTTCTCCTTCCGGCAGAACGAGGACGGGCACCTGGATGCGCTGCTCGTGACGTCGGGCCAGGGGGATTCGATGTGGGGCCCCGAGGTGACCCGGGGTGACGGCCGCTTCGCGCTGCTGCGCGCGCCGCTGGACGCGTTCTCTCCGGAGCTGACGGGCCTGCGGTCGGAGCACTTCACCCTGCTGCCCGGGCCCGTCGAGGGCACGCTCCAGAATCGCTTCGTGGGCCACCACGTGCTGTGGGGCTCGGGCGAGGGGTTCGACGACGACTCCAATCGGGGTGAGCGCGCCGTCTGGGTGACGGACGTGCGGGCTCCGCTGGATTCACATCGGCTGGCGCTGGGCCACACGGTGACGCGCCTGGAGCCGCTGGGCACGGGCGGCGCATTGGTGGTGGGCGAGAACAGGGCGGGCCTGCGGCTCACCACGGTGGCGCTCGGAGAAGGAGGCCCGGAGTTGAGGGGCACGCTGCTGCGCGCCGGAGCGACGCAAGGCGAGTCGCGCAGCCATGGCTTCTTCTTCAAGCCGGATGGCGCGGGCGGCGGGGTGATGGGGCTCCCGCTGCGGTACGAGGGTGGGGAGTGGAGCTCGCTGCGCTACGGCTCCGCGGAGGTGTCCTTCATGCGGGTGGACCCGACGCTGGAGTTGACGACGCTAGGCTCGCTGGGCGCTTCAGTGGAGACGGGCGATGACGCGTGCAGGAAGTCGTGCACGGACTGGTACGGCAACGCGCGCCCCATCTTCTACCGGGAGCGCATCTTCGCGCTGATGGGCTACGAGTTGGTGGAGGCCCACGTCACCGGGAGCACCGTGGAGGAGTCCTTCCGAGTGAGCTACCTGCGGTCGGGCCGCTGAGCCCGGTTGCTCGGAGTGGAGGGAGGCCGGGGCCAAAGTCCATCGGCTCGTGACTCCGAAGCGCTTCCCCTGGAGCGGGACCTGCGAGACAAAGCGGGTCATGCACCGCCGTCACTTCCTGCGATTCTCCGCCCTGGGGGGCAGCACGCTGGCCCTGGGGAGCCTCGGTTTCTGGCGCAACGTGTACGCCGCGCCGGCCATGCCGAGCACGCCGGGCTCGGTCACCGGGCCCTACGGACCGATGGCGGAGAGCCCGGATGCCCAGGGGCTCCGGCTGCCGCGTGGCTTCACGTCTCGCGTCATCGCTCGCACGGGTGACGTGGTGCCGGGGTCGGATTACGCGTGGCACATGGCCCCGGATGGTGGGGCCTGTTTCGCGCAGCCGGACGGCGGTTGGATTTATGCGTGCAACAGCGAGACGTCACCGGACGGTGGCGTGTCCTCGGTGCGCTTCGACGCGAAGGGGAACATCACCGGCGCGTGGCGCATCCTCTCTGGCACGCACGTCAACTGCGCGGGAGGTCCCACGCCGTGGGGGACCTGGCTGTCCTGCGAGGAGCACCCGAAGGGGCTCGTCTGGGAGTGTGAGCCGTCGCGGCCGGGACAGGGCGTCGCGCGACCCGCGCTGGGGGCCTTCACGCACGAGGCGGTGGCCGTGGACCCGATGGGCCGGCGGCTGTACCTCACGGAGGACACGCCCACGGGCCGGTTCTACCGCTTCACTTCCGCGAAGTGGCCCTCGCTCGAGGAGGGCACGCTGGAGGCAGCTCGCGTGACGGGAGACCCTCGCACGGGCTTGAAGGTGCAGTGGGTGCCCGTGTCGCCGCAAGCTCCGGCCGCGATGCAGGCGGCGGGGCGGGAGACCACGGCGTTCCCTGGAGGTGAGGGCTGTTGGTACGACGGCGGCGTGGTGTACTTCACCACGAAGCACGACAACCGCGTGTGGGCGCTCACGCCGCTGACGGGCCGGCTGGAGGTGCTGTACGACGCGGCCACGTATCCGAACGCGCCCCTGCGCGGCGTGGACAACGTCACCGTGTCGCAGGCGCGTGAGCTGTTCATCTGCGAGGACGGGGATGACATGCAGATGTGCCTGCTGACGCAGGACAAGAAGGTGACGCCGTTCCTCCAGGTGATGGGACACGCGGGCTCGGAGCTGGCGGGCGCGGCGTTCAGCCCGGATGGCAAGCGGCTCTACTTCAGCTCCCAGCGCGGCTCGGACAGGCGCGGTGTCACATACGAAGTGAAGGGCCCCTTCCGCACCCGGCGCGGCTAGGGACGATTCGTGACAAAGCATCAGCGCTTCGTCGAGACCATCCACACGTCAAGGCGTTGCACGTCCGCCGATCTCCGGGAACCGTGCGTAGGCACGCAGGAGCGCGTCCAGGTGGGCGGGATTGTCC
This sequence comes from Myxococcus sp. AM011, assembly GCF_013372595.1. NCBI lineage: Bacteria > Pseudomonadati > Myxococcota > Myxococcia > Myxococcales > Myxococcaceae > Myxococcus > Myxococcus sp. AM011. Next base: position 35,321 of record NZ_JABXEM010000032.1, on the reverse strand, counting down.
AGGTCGAGCGGCGCGTCCGTGAGCTGCACGACCCACCCGCCCGATGCCGTGCGCCGCGCCCTTGAAAGCAGCTCCGCATCCCGGGCCAGGTCCGGGAACCCAATGGCCTGCGCGGCAGCGGCGGACCAGTAGTTCAGCCACCCGAGGCGATGTGGAATTTCAGGCGAGAGAATCTCCCTCGACGGCTTGAGTGCTGGCAGCCCTCGGGGTGGAGAAGATGGGCCGGCCCCTGTTGGCGCCGTCTGTTCGGCGATCTCCGCCCCCGCGTTGAACGGCGTTGCATGCCCCCAGAAACCGCGGGCACCTTCTCCCATGGCCGCCAACACATCCGCTGCCGCCACGATGGTGGCTGCGTCCAGGTGCACTGAGCCATGAACTTCCAGATGCGACGCCCCCCCTGCTGAAAGCCCGTTCGGGTTCTCCCAACCGGAGAGCGTCACTGGGCGACTTCTGTCGTCGTTGCAAACAAACGGGAACCCATTGTCCGCCCTGTCTGCGGCGACCCACTCATCGCGATGGTGCAACGCGACGAACTCTTCCTTTTCAGAATACGTCCAGTCCAGCCGCAGACCAGGAAGTGCGCCTTCCATGCCATGGACGATAGCAAGAGAGCGCCTGTCATCGCCCTCGAGCGGAGGGGCGTAGATAACGATGCCGAGTTCATCAGGAAAGACTGACATCCTAGCACCAGTCCATGACAACGACATCCAGGTTGGGATCCAGCCGCTTCAGAGCAGCCTTGTGAGCGGGACTTCGCACACCTACGGAAAAGCCATAGCCACAAGCCTCCGCAAGCCTTTCTCTCTCTGTATTTCTGGCAGCTTCACCCTGGCGAAGAACGCCTGAGAATGAGGAGAATGTTTATCAAAGGCATCTGTCTTGACCTCCCACAGCGTGCGCGTGGCGAGTACCAGCCCATCGAAGCTCTTCCCATTGACGAGCACATTCAGCCCGGGGAAGTTGTTGCCCGGGATTCTGTCCGCGCACTCGTTATGGGGATCATTCCCTCCACGGGGCGGCCCCGGAATCGGCCTGCACTCCTGGCGGCGCTCGCGCTCTCGCGGCTCGGTCGGCACCGGGGGGAACCAGTCCTGCCCTGATGGCTCCGGCGTGGGCTTTCGATTCGTGGAGGACTCCTGCGAGGAGAGCTCGGTCCGAGGCGCGGGCTCTACCTCCTCGGAAACACTCCCTCGTAGCTCATATGCATCCAGCGCTTCCTTGATGGCGATCCCCACCACCATCACGCCAACGACGACCACCGTGCCCACGACGATCTCCGGTGCCGCCAGAATACAGAGGCCGACTCCCAGGGTCGCCGCGCCCGCCGAGGCAACGGTACATCGTCCTGTCCGGTCCTTGAACCGGACCCGGTCATGGTCAAGGGCCGCAAAGCACCGCTCCGCCAACACGGGCCAAGGCTGGGAGGCCTCACGGACGACACACCGCCCCCCGTCACTCCACGGCAGCATTGCTGCTCGCTGGAGGTTGACCAGGGTCGGGTTCAGAGCCGTTGACTCTTTTCGACCAGGCGCCGACGTAGCGCAGGCCGAGAGGACGAACAGAAGTGCGATGCAAGCCAGGAGACGCATGGGCACGTCCTTTCGTCCTTTCAATCAAGGGTGATGCCATGGGTCAAGGCTCGCTCGCATGGGGACATGCCAGCACCATCTGACGGCCATGGTGTTCGGGGGTGTATCGAAGTGCGGCAGCACAACCCGGAGCGACCCATCGGCGCCATGAAACTCGGGCCCGATGGGACCCGCTAGGGAGCAACTCAGCTCACAGGAACCAGCGTGGCGGGCGCGGCGGCTCGTCACGCTTTGGGACTCCCCCCGTGTTGGATGATGACCGGGCGAAAGAGCGTTCCCCTGGAAACCGCCCCTCCGGAGACATACCTTCGGGGAGTCATGGGCGTTCCCTCCTCACAGCTCGGGCTGTTCGACACGGTGCGGACCGAACGGCCCGCGTCGACGTCCCAACCCGAGCGAGCACCGGAACCCGCTCCCGAGCATCGCTTCACCGAGGATGACGCGACGACCACCGAGCCTCACTTCACCGAGCACGACGAGCCCGCTCCCGAGCGCCGTCTGCCCGAGCGTGAGGAAGCGCTGCTCCAGGCCGCGAGCCTCGCCCGCCGCCTGGCCGTGGAACTCGGCGCCCCCGTCCACCTGCGGCTCACCGACAACCGCGCCACGCTGGTCAGCTTCCGCCGCGTCGCCCAGGGCCTGCGGCTGCGCGTGCACCACCTCTTCCTCGAAGCCCCCGACGAAGTCGTGCGCGCCATCGCCCGCTATGCCGTCCGGTCCGACGCGAGCGCCGGCACCCTGCTCGAAGCCTACGCCCACGAGCGCCAGGGCCTCGTGCGTCGCGAGCGCCGACCCGGCAAGGCGCTGCGCACCCGAGGCCGCTGCTTCGACCTGCGCGCCGTACACACGCGCCTCAACACGGACTGGTTCGACGGCCGCGTGCGCGTGGACATCGGCTGGGCACGCCGCCCCACCAAGGGACGTCGGCGCACCATCCACCTGGGCGGCTACGACGCGCGACTGCGCGAGATTCGCATCCACCCCGCCCTGGACCGCCCCCACGTCCCCGCCTTCGTCGTGGACTACCTCGTCTTCCATTCCATGCTGCACGCCGACCTCCACGAAGAGGGCGACTCCAGCCTCGACGGCGAGGGCCGCTGCGCTCCGGGCCACTCGCCCGCGTTCCTCGCGCGTGAAGACACCTTCCCGCTGCGAGACACCGCCCAACGCTGGCTGCAGGACAACCACACCTCCCTGCTGCGCGGCTGAGCGTCGTCCCGTCTTCACACGCGCGCGCACTCCGTGCGGTTGTCCCCGCTCCGAAAAACGAGCGATGGCGGCGACACGGCGGAGCACTGCATGCTCCACGGCCATGCGCTACTTCAGCGTGGACGAAGCCAACCGACTGGTGCCGCTGCTCAGCCGCACCTTCGAGCACATCCGCCCTTGGGTGGAGCGCGTGCAGCAACTCGTGGAGACCCTCGGCACCCCCGAGGGCAAGGCCCTGTCGAACCAGGAGTCGCTGCGCGAGGAGCGCGACGCCCTGCTCGAGAAGGTCCGCCTGGAACTGCACCACTTCCACGAGATGGGCCTGGAAATCAAAGGCGCGCTGGGGCTCGTCGACTTCCGAGCCCACCGCGGCGATGAACCCGTCTATCTGTGCTGGCGCATCGGAGAAGCCGCCGTCTCGCACTGGCACGGGATGTACGACGGCTTCTCGGGGCGACGTCCCATCGACAGTCCGGAGGAGTTCGCCCCCACCTACCTCAGCTGAAGTCGCGCTCCACCACCCCCGCGCGCTTCAGCCTCCGGTGAAGCTCTTCTGCAACAGCGCCAGCTTGTTGCGCGCGGACAACAACTGCTGGCGCAGCGAGTCCGCCTGCCGGGCGATGTCGTTGAACTCGCTCTGCTCGGCCGCCTGGGAGAGCGACTGCGCCTCGTCGGCCACCTCCGACATGCGGTCCTGGAGCGACTGGAACGTCACGCCCAGCGCGGCCTGCTCCTCCGGAGTCTTCGCGCTCTGGCGCTGGGCGGCGAACTCCTGCATCCGCACGTTCAGCTCGGCGGCGCTCTGCCCCAACGCGCCGTAGCGCACGAGCAGGTCCTTGAAAATCTCGGTGCGCGCCTGGAGCTCCTGCGCGCGCACGTGCACGGCCTCGGCCTGGGCCTGCTGCCTGTCACGCACCTGGGAGATGGCTCCCACCAGCGCGGAGACGCGGGCGCGGAGCTGCTCGTCCATGTCGGCCAGGGCCTTCAGGGTGGAAGAGGCGCGCTCCAGATGCTTCTCCGCCTGGAGGGGGGCGTCCTGGAGTTGTTGCGCCAGGGCCTCGAAGCGCTCCAGTCCCTCATCGAGGGAGCGGGCGGCCTCGACCAGCGCGGAGTCCTGCGGCTTGTCTCGCTTGCTCATGGGCGGGCGGGAACATGGCACGCGCGAGGGGCCGACGGGGCGAGGACTTCACGGGCGATACATCCAGGGCCCGCCTGCCCTCCTGCCCGGCGGGCCCGGCCATGGGCACGGGCGGCCCCTTTCCCGCGCTCGCCAGCGACTCCCATCGTCCCCAACTTCCCGACATCCCACAGACCCGTCTGTCGCGAGGTTCACACATGCCCAGGGCCCACTCCCTCTCCGTGCTCGTCACAGGCGCCACCGGCAACCAGGGCGGCGCCGTGGCACGCCAACTCCTCCACCGCGGGCATCGCGTCGTCGCCTATGTCCGCCAACCCCAGTCGCCCGCCGCGCGCTCGCTGGAGTCGCTGGGCGCCGAGCTGGCCGTGGGTGACTTCGACGACGTGGACGCGCTCGCCCGGGCCGCGGAGAGCGTGGATGCGTTCTACGCCATGGCCACGCCCTTCGAGTCAGGCGTGGAGGCGGAGATACGCCACGGCATGAACCAGGTGGACGCCGCGCGGCTCGCCGAGGTGAAGCACCTCGTCTACACCTCGGTGGCGGGCGCGGACCGGCTGACGGGCATCCCCCACTTCGACAGCAAGCACCGGGTGGAGCTGCACGTGCGCCGCAGCGGCCTGCCCTTCACCATCCTCGGCCCCACGTTCTTCATGGAGAACCTCACCAGCCCCATGTTCGAGGAGGGCCTCAGGGCGGGAGTGCTCGCCTTCGGACTGCCCGCCTCGCGAGGGCTCCAACTGGTGTCGATAAACGACCTGGCCGCCTTCGCGGTCCGGGTGCTGGAGGACGCGGAGCGCCACGAGGACCTGCGCATCGACGTGGCCTCCGACGAGGTGACGGGCCAGCAGGCGGCGGGCCTCCTGTCGATGGTGAGCGGCCACCGCATCCACTTCGAGCAGCTCCCGCTGGACTTCATCCGCGAGCGCAGCGAGGACCTGGCCGCCATGTACGAGTGGCTGGACAGGGTGGGCTACCACGCGGACATCCTCACGCTGCGCCACAGCTATCCGGACCTGCACTGGCACACGTTCGAGGACTGGGCGCGCAAACAGGACTGGAGCGCGCTCACCTCTCCCGCCTGGCCGCACGCCGCCGCCGAGCCCACCCCGCCTGGCGGACAGTGAGGCCCCGCGCCCCCTGGTGACGTCCCAGGGTGGCGCCGCTTGCGCCGCACCCCGCGCATTGCCGCTGCCTACCTTCGAACAGAAGGAGGCCTCTCATGCGCGCGCTCGTGCCCGTCGCCACGCTTTTGCTGGCGGCAGGCTGTGTCACTGAATCGAAGCTGAAACCCTCCCTGGACGCCCAGGTCCTCCAGGGAGACAAGGACACCGCCATCGCGAAGTCCTCGGGGGTGACGCTGGTGGCGGATGGCGCCGCGTGGAAGGGCAGCCCTTCCAACCTGGAGCGCACCCTCACGCCCGTCTTTGTCCGCCTGGAGAACCAGAGCGGCAGGACGCTGCGCATCCGCTACGAGGACTTCTCGCTCGTCGGCACCGAGTCGCGCTTCAGCTACTCCGCGCTGCCGCCCTTCACCCTGCGACAGTCGATGGTGTCGTCCTCGTCGACGCAAGGGACGCTGGAGGGCACGGGCGGCTCGGGAAGCGGCTCGGTGTACATCGGCGCGGGACCCGGCTGGCGCTCCGGCTACGGCTACGGGCCGCGCGGCGGGTGGGGCAATCCCTTCTACCCGGGCTACGGCTGGGGGGGCTACCCGGGGCCCTACACGACCTACCAATGCGAGGAGCCCCTGCCCACGCGGGACATGCTCCAGAAGGCGCTGCCCGAAGGCACGCTGGCGGACGGTGGCACCGTGCAGGGCTTCATCTACTTCCAGGTCGTCACCGGCCGGGAGAACGGCGTCGTGCTCCGGGCCAACCCCGTGGACGCGAACAGCGGCGAGTCGCTGGGGACGCTCGACATCCCCTTCCAGGTGGGAAAGGGCTGAGCGCCTTCGCCGCGGGCCGCTCGTCAGTGAAGCAACATGTCGGCGCGAGAAGTCGCGCGCCGGTGGCCGTTGAGCAGCGAGGCCTCCTCGGGGACACCCAGCCGTCGGCGAACCTCCGAGCCGCGCATGGGGAGGCCGAAGAGCGGCCCCAGCACCACCAGGTCCAGGGACGCGGCGACCAGGGGCCCCAGTCCCAACAGGGCCACCGCGGCGCCCCGGGAGGTCCCGGCACGCAGCCCGCCCAACACCAGACAGGAGCCCGTCACGATACGCAGCCAACGTCCCGCTCGCGATGCCATGAAGCCGACGACCATGCGCACCTCCCCAGGGCGAAGATGGACACGCTCCGGCGAGCGACCACTGGCCCGGCTTCTTTGTCCGGACGCCAGCCGAGCACCCGGGCAGGCGCTTCCTCAGTGGAGCGCCGGGGCCTCCGACTCGACGGACGGGAGCGAGGCCTGCGCGGACCCGCGCGCTGCCTCACCCTGTCGTCGTGACGACAGCAGGGACTCCAGGGCGACCGCCGCGAAGTCGCGAGCCTCCTCGGGCGGACGCCGCTGCTCCAGCGCGCGGACCGCGGAGAGCTGCGCGCACGAAGACACCAGCGCCATGTGAGTGAAGGCCTGGGGGAAGTTGCCCAGCGCCTCACCGGTGACGGGCACGGCCTCCTCCGCGTACAGCCCCACGTCGTTGGCGAGGCCCAGGAGCCGCGACAGCAACGCCTCCGCCTCCTCCCATTTCCCCTCATGGGCCAGCACGTCCACCAGCCAGAAGGAGCACAGCAGGAAGGCGCCCTCTCCTCCCGACAGGCCATCCGGCGCGAGGTAGCGATACAGGAGCCCGCCCGACTCGAGTCGCTCGCGCACCTTCTGGACCGTGCCGCGCACCAGCGGATGCCCCAGGGGAAGAAAACCCAGCGCGGGAACCAGCAAGGTGGATGCATCCGCCGCGCTGGAGCCCCGGGCCTGGGGAAACCACCCGTCCACCGCGCACTCCATGAGGTAGCGCCGCAACTCCGCGCGCTCCCGAGCCCAGCGCACCAAGGGCGCCGGCAGGTTTCGCTCCCGCGCCAGGCGCAGTCCCCTGTCCAACGCCACCCAGCACAGGAGCTTCGAGTGGATGAAGTGCCGAGGCTCGTCCCGCATCTCCCACAGCCCCTGGTCCGGCTGTCGCCAGCGCCGACACACCTCCTCCACCAGTCCGGAGAGGAAGGCCCAGTTGGTGGGCGTCACCAGCCCGCCCGCGCGCGCGTACAGCCAGCTCGCCTCCAGGAGTTCACCCGACACGTCGAGCTGGAGTTGTTTCGCCGCGCCATTGCCGATGCGCACCGGCCGCGAGCCCGCGTGTCCGGCCAGGTGGCTCAACTCCACCTCGGGCAGCAGGCGGTGGCCCTGGATGCCGTACATGATTTGCACGTCCTCCGCGCGCCCCGCGCTGGTGCGCCGCAACCAGTGTCGGAAGGCATCCGCCTCTTCGCGGTAGCCCGTCACCAGGAGCGAGATGAGCGTCAGTGACGCGTCCCGCAACCAGGTGAAGCGATAGTCCCAGTTGCGCGTGCCTCCCAGCTGCTCGGGCAGCGACGTGGTGGGCGCGGCCACGAGCGCTCCGGTGGGAGCGTACGTGAGGGCCTTCAGCGTGAGCGCCGAGCGTCGCACCGCCCTCAAGTGCGCGCCCTGGTACGAGCAGCGGCCAATCCACTGCCGCCAGAAGGTGAGCGTGTCCTCCAGGCGGCGATGGAAGTCGTGGAGGTCCGGCGCCTTCTCGGGCGCCCGCTCGACGAAGGACGGCGTCCACGCGGCTTCAATCCACGCCTCGTCTCCGGCGCGCAGCAACCAGCGGGCGCGCAGGGAGGACTCCTGCGCCATGAGGGGACGCGTGGACGACACCCACAGCGCGTCCGCGCCACCGACGACTTCAGCGGTGCGCCAGGACGTCAGCCGCACGCGAGGGGTGAAGGAGCCATACTCGAAGCGCGGAGCCACCACCACGCGCACGTGGACCTCGCCCGCGAGGCAGCGCACACGTCGCAGCAACGCATGCCGTGTACTCACGCTCGTGCCGCTGGAGGCGCCGCTGGCCGACACGGGCATGCAGTCGGTGACTTCCAGCACTCCGCGCGGCGTGGTGAAGGTGGTGGCCAGGACGTTGCTGTCCTCCACGTAGGTGCGCGTGGAGGTGAAGTGGCCCACCGGTGCCAGGCAGAAGCTGCCGCCCCGCTGCTCATCCAGGATGCGGCAGAAGACCGAGGGCGCATCGAAGCGAGGGAAGCAGGCCCAGTCGATGGAGCCATCCAGTCCCACCAGCGCCGCGGAATGACAGTCACCCAGGAGGGCATAGTCGGCGATGCGTCGCATCCACGCTCCCTTCCCGGGAAGGCTCATCCTGTTTCAACCAACACCCTTCACCGATGGGGACGGGCGAGCGCGAGCGCAACCGGAGGCTCGCGAGCGGACGCATTCCCCATGGGATGCGCCGGTCGCCTGCCTCCTCCGGCGCGCGTCATCACCCGCACGGCCGGGCGCCGAGTCGCGGGGGCAGCCGTCTCCCGCAAAGTCCCCGAGGGGCCGTTTCACCGTGCGGGTGCTGCGGGAGACGAACTCACTCCCCAGCTTCGCGCGGAGGGGCCTTTCCCACGCGCGCCCCCAGGGAGCTCCCATGTTCAGCCGAGCGGAGATTCACAAGGGAATGAAGGTCCGCGGCAATGATGGCCATGCCATCGGCCGCATCATCGACATCACCGAGAAGGAGCTCATCGTGGAGAAGGGCCTGCTTCGGCGACACGACTTCGCGGTGTCCTTCGACGACGTGACAGAGGTCCTCCACGGGGAGGTGGTGTTGCGCCATGGACGCGACAGCCTCTTCTCCGCGCCCCGCGAGGTGCCCCCCGTCGAGCACTGAGCCCTCTGTCACTCCGCGCTCGCGGCCCCGGGAGCGGCGGTCGTCAGCGGGACGTCATTCCAGCCCGCGCGAGCCTCCGCGTCGCGCGCCGCGCGCCGGCCTGTCTCCACGTCCACGCGCCACAACACCGCCGCGCCCGCGCCGAAGAAGGCGAGCAGGGACAGCACCGCCAGGCGACTGGAGCCCGTCAACTCCACCGTGGCCGCGAACACCAGCGGGCCCGCCACCGCCGTCACCTTCTCGAAGACGCTGAACAGGCCGAACATCTCCCCCGCGCGGTGCCGGGGAATCAGCTGCGCGAACAGCGAGCGGCTCAGCGCCTGGCTGCCGCCCTGCACCATGCCCACCAGCAGCGCGAGCGCGAAGAAGTGCGCGGGCGAGCTCATGAAGTAGCCCAGGAACGTCACCACCACGTACACCGCCAGCGCGAACATCAGCGCCGGCTTCGCGCCGACCTTCGACGCCGCCCGGCCGAACAGCACCGCGCACGGCACGCCCACCGCCTGCGTCAGCAGGAGCGCCCCCATCAGCGCGCCCTGGCCGATTCCCAGCTCCGTCCCATACAGCGTGGACAGGCGGATGATGGTGCCGATGCCGTCGCTGTAGAGCAGATACGCCACCAGCAGCAGCATCGCCTGTCGGTACTTCCGCAGCGTGCGCAGCGTCTCCGCGAGCTGGGAGAAGACGCCGGTGAGCGACAGTCGGGGCGGGGGCGCGCCACTCTGGGGGCGAGGCTCGGGGACGCGCAGGAACAGCGGCACCGAGAACGCGCCCCACCACAGCGCCACCGTCACGAAGGACACGCGCGAGGCCGCCGCCGCGTTCGGCAGTCCGAACCAGCCGGGCTTCACCAGCAACACGAGCTGCGCGGCCAGGAGCAGCCCGCCTCCCAGATAGCCCAGCGCGTAGCCCGCGGTGGACACCCGGTCCAACTCCTCGTCCTTGGCGATGTGGCGAAGCAGCGCGTCGGAGAAGACGATGCTGCCCGTCACCCCCACGTTGCCCACGCCGAAGCACACCAGCGCCCAGACCCAGTCACCCTGCCCCACGCCCGCGAGTCCCAGCGTGGACAAGAGCCCCAGCGTCAGGAACACGCCCAGCAGCGTCTTGAGCCGGCCCGCCCTGTCGCTCAGCGCGCCCAGCACCGGCGACAGCACCGCCACCGTGCCCAGCGCCACGGCGGTGACGGCGGCGAAGCGGCTGGTGGCCACCTCGCGCTCCAGCCCCTTCGACGCGACGGAGGCGTAATAGATGGGGAACACCACCGCGATGACGGTGGTGACATAGGCGGAGTTCGCCCAGTCATACATCGCCCACGCGCGCAGCTCCGGCCGCGTGAGCCCCAGCCGCGACATGAGCGAGTCCCAGACCCTCATGCGCCGAAGTCCATGCCGTGGATGGTGTCATCTCCCTGCGCGGCTTGGAACACGTGCCACGCGGCGGCCAGGTCCTGGAAGGGCAACCCCACCGCGCCGAACACCGTCACCTCGTCCGGAGAGGTCCTCCCCGGCTTCAGTCCGGCGAGCACCTCGCCCAGCTCCGCGTGGATGGCGTCCTCGCCCAGCCCCACGTTGCCCACCGCGCCGCTCGCGACGGACAGGCCCCGGTGGTCGCAGATGAAGCGCGCCTGCCGCAAGAGCTCCGCGGAGACCTCCGCCTTGCCCGGCTCGTCCGCGCCCAGCGTGGTGATGTGCGTGCCCGGCCTCACCATGCCGGCGTGGAGGAAGGGCTGACGGCTCCACGTCGCGGCGATGACGATGTCCGCGTCCTCCACCGCCTCCGCCACCGAATCCGCGGGCCGCACCGGCAGGTTCAGCTCCTGATACATCCGCGTGGCGAAGGCGAAGGCGCGCGTGGGGTCCGTGTCGTGGACGCGCACGTGGGACAGCGAGCGCACCAGTCGCAGCGACTTGAGTTGCATCACCGCCTGCGCGCCCGCGCCGATGATGGCCACGCGGCTCGCGTCCTCCCGCGCCAGCACGTCCGCCGCCAGCGCGCCCATCACCCCCGTGCGCACCGCCGTCAGGTGTCCGGAGTCCATCACCGCCAGCAGCTCGCCAGTGACGAGGTCGTTCAGGTGCACCACGCCCTGGATGGCGGGCGTCCGCGCGGGGAACTTCGCGTGCACCTTCACCGTGTACGCGGGGATGCCGGGCAGACAGCCGGGGAGCATCGCCAGCGCGGTGCCCTCGGCGTGCAGCGGCGCGCGCACGCGCTGGGGCGCCACGGTGCGAGCCAGGGCGTCGGTACGGAAGGCCTCTCGCAAATCCTCCAACAGGGTGAGCGCCTGGAGGTTGCGAGACACATCGGAGCGGGTCAACAGGAGGGTGCGCATCTGCGGCCCACCCTAACCGAGCGCGTGCGCTCCGCCAGCCCTCGACTTCGCCCCCGGGGGCCAAGCGATTGACGGTGGACGGACGCACACCTCGTCCAGCGGGGAGCGACGAACGACTCCGGCGAGCGCCGCGCGGTCCCCTCGGACGACGAGGGTCCGGAGTGGCCCTCGGGTCCGCGTCTCCCGCCAAATCGGAGGCTCGGACATACATACAACTGCCCACGTGCCCACATTGAAGACGGGGACGGCACGGGCGGGCGGGGCCTCAGGAGGTCGGTGATGCTGGAGCCGGAAACACGCTCCACGAAGCGCGATGAGCCCGAGCGGGAAACACCGCTCAGGGCATCGGACTTCCTGCGCGCGAATCGAGAGGAGCTCCTGACGGAATGGGAGCACGCGATGCACGCGCTGCACATCGGCGTGCGGGAGAAGCCCTCGTGGCTCCTGGACCACATGCCAGGACTGCTCCTCGCGCTGGCGGACACGCTGGAGCAGGGGGACCAGGGCGCCGACCTCGCGCTGGCAGACGAGCACGCGCTGGTGAGGCTGGACCAGGGCTTCGACCTGGGCGAGGTGGTGTCCGAGTTCGCGCTCCTGCGCAAGTGCGTCCTCCGGCGACTGGAGGCGTGGCCCCAGCCCCTGGCTCCTGGAGAGCTGGAGCGCCTGGAAGGCGTGTTGGACCGGACGGTGGTGCGCACGGTGCAGCGCTTCGCGGAGGAGCGGCAGCGGAGCCTCCAGGCCCTGGACCGCATGGCGCAGGCCACGCTGGACGGCCCTCCCGTGGACGTGCTCCTCGCGCGCCTGCTCAACGTGGTGATGGAGTCGACGCTCTCGGTGGATGCCGCGGGCGTGTTGATGCTGGAGGGCACTCAGCTGGTGGTGCGCGCCGCGGTGGGGCTGGGCGGCGACACGGCCCTGGGCAGCTCGGTGGCCCTGGGCCAGGGCCTCGTGGGCGAGGTCGCCGTGAAGCGCGAGGCGATGGGGGTGCGCTCGGCCTCCACCGACGCGCGCGTGGTGTTGCCGGTGCTGCGCGAGGTGGGCCTGCTCGCCGTCTATGGCGTTCCCCTGGTGGAAGGCACGCGGCTGTTGGGCGTGGCGTATCTGGGCTCGCGCACGTCCTTCGGCTTCTCCGACGCGGACCTGCTGTTGTTTCGCACCATGTGTCAGCGCGCCGGCGCGTACATCCTCCAGGCGCGGCTGCAGGACCTGGAGCGCGACGCGCGCGTGGAGGCCCAGCGCTCGCTGGCGCTCTTGGACGCGCTCCTGGAGGCCACGCCCATGGGCATGGCCTACCTGGACCACGAGCTGCGCTACCTGCGCATCAACCAGACACTGGCGGACATCAATGGCTTCCCACCCGAGGACCACCTGGGCCGGACCTTCCGGCAGATGCAGCCCCCGGAGGTCGCCGACCTGATGGAGCCCCTGCTGTGGCGGGTGCTGCGGACGGGCGAGCCCCTGCAGGCCTTCGAGTTCGCCACGCCGCCCGCGCTGGTGCCCAAGAAGGGCCGGCACATCTGGCAGGTGACCTTCTATCCGGTGCGTGAGCCCACGGGCGCGGGGTTGCTGGGCATGGGCTGCGTCGTGGTGGACATCACCCAGCACAAGCAGGCGGAGGCCGCGCTCCAGCGGGCGGTGGACTTCCGGGAGCAGTTGCTCGCCGTGCTGGGGCATGACCTGCGCAATCCGCTCAACGCCATCAGCGCCTCCGCCTTCCAGCTCGCGCGCGCGGAGGACCTGGAGGCGCCAGAGCGCCGCGCGGTGGAGCGCATCCGCAAGTCCGCCGGGCGCATGGGACGCATGATTACGGACATCCTCGACTTCGCGCGCAGCAAGCTGGGCGAGGGCATCCCCGTCTCGCCCCAGCCGATGAACCTGGCGGACGTGTGTCAGGCGACGCTGGAGGAGCTCCAGGTGAGCCACCCGGGGCGTCCGCTGCTGTTCGAGTCCTCGGGAGACACGTCGGGCGACTGGGACCCGGACCGGGTGGCGCAGGTGCTGGGGAACCTCGTGTCCAACGCCCTCCAGCACGGCGGCGGCGACACGCCGGTGCACACCCACGTGCGCGGAGAGGCGCACGACGTGTTGCTGGAGGTCCACAACCGGGGCGAGCCCATTCCCCCGGAGCTGCTGCCGCGCATCTTCGACCCGTTCAAGACGCCAGTGGCGACGTCAGAGTCCACGTCGACGTACCAGAAGCAGCGCAGCCTGGGCCTGGGCCTCTTCATCGTCCACCAGATTGCCCGCGCGCACGGGGGCCGCGTGGAGGTGCGCTCCTCGGAGGAAGAGGGCACCACGTTCCGCGTGTACTGGCCTCGCGCGAAGGGCGCACTCCGGACGTAGCCGTCACTTCTCCGCGCTGGCGGCGGGCGTGAGGGCCAGCGTGTGGACGGCCTCCGCGAGCATGCGCGTGCCCAAATCCAGGCTCTGCAGCGAGATGGACTCGTCGGGCGCGTGGCCGGTGTACTCCTCGCCCGGGAAGCCGGGGCCGAAGTCCACGGCCCTGGGGAACAGGCGCGCGTAGGTGCCGCCGCGCACGGACGTCGCCTTCGCGTCCGGGACGTTCTTGTGGCGCTTGTAGATGTCCAGGAGCGTGGTGACGAGCGGCCCGGACGTGTCGGCCACGTGCGCGTCTCCCACGTAGCGCTCGCCTGCCTCCTTCACGCGGCCTCCGGAGTCCTGGCTCACGCGCGCCGCGGCATGGTCCAGCGAGGCATTGAACTCCACCGCGTCCTTCCCCCGGGGACGGCGCATGTTGACGCCCAGGCTCACCTTGCCATCCGCCACGCGCAGCACGGTGGGCGCGACGATGAGCGTCCCCATCAGCCCGTCATCCGAGTACACGAGCCCCAGCTTCTCTCCGTGGTGGTCGTGGTCGAAGCGCGTGGCCAGGACGTGCAGCATGGCGGCGATGCCGTTGTCCTCCATGAGCAGCAACGACGCGACACCGGACAGGCCCCACAGCGCGTTGTTTCCCTCGTCGGCGATGGAGGCATGCACCGCCTTGCCGTGGACGGTGAGCACCACCGCCCCACCCTCCTCCTTCACTTCCGCCTTCAGCCCGGGGCGCGTCTGCTGCTCATGGGCAACGGCGCTCCGGACGGTCTCCAGGGCAACGGCGAGCGAGCCCTCCTCACCGGGCAGGAGCTTCAGCGTGGCCGTGCCGGGCACCTGCGTGAGGAACTCGCCGGCCTTCACGTCCACCGGCCGCAGCGCGACCTTGGAGGACTTCCCAGCCGGCCCCACGGGCGCGACGAGGTTCCACGCGACGAAGCCGGACTGCGCGGCGACGACGGGGTAGCCCGAGTCCACGGAGATGACGTGCGTGGGCTTGGGCTCGGTGGCCGCGTACTTCGTCATGCCGGACCAGTCGCTCTCCTCGCCGTTGCCGACGATGACCAGCACCTTGCCCTGGGGCTTCAGCCCGAGCTTCTTCGCGAAGTCGAGCGCCACCAGCGCCGACGCGAGCGGCCCCTTGTCGTCCTCCACGCCCCGGCCGAACAGGCGGCCGTCCTGGACATAGGGCTCGAAGGGCGGGCGCTTCCACTCGTGCGCGGGTGCGGGGACCACGTCACCGTGGAAGACGAGGCCGAGCGTGGGCGCGCCCTCGCCCCAGGCAATCTCGAACACGTCGTTGCCGCCCACGGCGCGGTACGCCATCCCATGGGCCTTGGCCCACTTCTGGAGGAAGCGGCCCATGGCGGCGATGTCGGGGCTCTTCGCGGGCGGCACCTCGCTGCTGACCGTCTTGAAGCGCACCAACTGCCTGGTCAGCTCCACCACCTCATCGAGCGCACATGCCTGCACATACGCGGCATGACGCGCCTGGGCGGAGGCGCCCTTCATCTCCTGCTCGGAGAAGCGGCTGACGCGGCAGCGGGAGTCCGCGCCAGCAAGCGCGAGGGAGGGGACGAGACACAGCAAGGCCGTGGCGGTGGGGAGGTGCATGTGGGGGGAGACCCTATTTCAGCGGGGCAGGCGGTCCTACCCTGGCGGAGGGCCTGTGACCCCAACACCGCCTGTTTGGCCGCCTGCTCCTTCTAGGGGTGAAACCAGACGGGCGGGGGGCTATTCCTAGGGGCATGTTCTTCAACTCCACCAAGAAGCAGCGGATGCCGTCCCCGGCGGAGGCACTGCCGGGCCGTACGGAGGAGATGTCCGTTCCCACCAAGCACGAGGTGCTGGGCACACCGCTGAAGGGGCCTGTTCCGGAGGGCCACGAGGTCGCCATCTTCGGCCTGGGCTGCTTCTGGGGCGCCGAGCGCAAGTTCTGGCAGACGCCCGGCGTCTACAGCACGTCCGTGGGCTATGCGGGAGGCCTGACGCCCAACCCCACGTACCGCGAGGTGTGCAGCGGGATGACGGGCCACAACGAGGTGGTCCGCGTGGTGTTCGACCCGAAGAAGCTCAGCTACGAGCAACTGCTGCGCGTCTTCTGGGAGAGCCACAATCCGACGCAGGGCATGCGCCAGGGCAATGACGAGGGCACGCAGTACCGCTCCGGCATCTACACCACCAGCGAGGCCCAGAAGCGCACCGCCGAGGCCAGCCGGGACGCGTACCAGAAGGCGCTCACCGCGAAGGGGCTGGACACCATCACCACCGAAATCATCCCGGCGCCCGAGTACTACTTCGCCGAGGACTACCATCAGCAGTACCTGGAGAAGAACCCCGGCGGGTACTGCGGCCTGGGTGGCACGGGCGTGAGCTGCCCCATCGGCGTGGGCGTCAGCGCCTGAGCCGCGGGGCCGTGACGTAGAGCACCGGGAGGCACCTCACGTGCCTCCCGGGTCCCGCGCTTGAGCCGTCCTAGCGCGTCGGCAGCTCGCGGAACGTGATGCCGTCCAGCTCCAGGCGGCGCACGACGTCCACGAAGCGTTCCGTGCCGATGACCATCGTGGCGAAGTTGCCCACTCGGAACAGGTCCAGCTCCAGGGGCAGGGATGCCGCGTCGAGGAGGGGTTCCTCGGGCCACCTGAACGATTGTCGGTCGCAGGTCGGGCACGGCGGGGGCACGCCAGGGGGAATGCAGTCTGGGTGCAGTCGCCCATGCGGTTCAATCTGGAGCTCCAGCAACTCGGGCTGGTTCTTCTTGCGGAACTGAAGGTCCGTGCGGCAACCCATGAGCCCGCGCACTCCCTCCGCCTGGAGACGCTCCAGCGCACCGCCCCGCATCAGAAGCTGGATTCGTCCCAGCCAGGCAATGGGGCCCAATTCCCCAACGGCGCGTCCCTTCAACGGGCCGAAGTTCGTTCCCGGCGGCAGCGCGGAATTCCTCGGTGCACGGGGCCGCACCAGCTCACGCAGTCGAACGAACTCGGAGAAGGGCTCAGGTCTGGGCTTCTCGAACTCGTGACGCTCCGGAAGTTCGGAGAGGTCGACGGACGGGTAGTCGTGCCCCACGTCGCTCCATGTGGCGCCGCACGCATGGCACCGCACGCCGGGAAGGCCCCACGTGTGACTCGCGTCGATGTAGCCACCATGCTTCTCGGCGGTTTCTCTGTCCTCGCCCAACAGGAAAAACTGGCTCATTCGCGCCTACGCTCCTGGACGAGAATAGTACGGCTGAATGGGGCCACCGATGAGTTCGAACCGGTGAATCAGCTCCCCTGCGTGCCGGAAAATCTCCGCCGGGGAGGCCCTGGGATTGGTTTGCACGAACGCTCTCCATGCGTCGTTCCATTCCCCTCCACGCCCGGTGCCGTCATGTATCCGCCGATGGACGGAAAGAGGAATGGGCATTGTGTAGTCATGTATCTTCACGCCCTGGCGGTCGAACCACCGCGCGAGGTCTTCGGATTGGGGAAAGATGTGGTGCTTTTCCCAACGCCCACGCGTGAGCTGGCGTGAAGGCGGGATGACCTTCTCAGGGGCGCCGTTCCAGTTGGGGAACGTCATCACCGCGCCCTTGGGCAGATTCTGTGCTCCACCCCAATTCCTCCGAGGCCCGCTGCCCGGTGCCGCGGCAGCCGCTGGCGGGCGCGAGGGTGGGAAGCGCGCGAGTTCGATTTCTCCGGGAACGTCCTCGCAGAGATAGAAACCGCAGGCGTCACCCAGACACAGCAGGGAGACACACCGGTCCTCCTCGTGGGCGGTGCATTCCACCTCCGCCTCTTCCCATGCCGTTTGCACCGGGGGCCTGGCGACGGTGGAACAGCCCAGCTTGGCCACGGCGAACAGCGCAATCCAGAACGTCTGAAGGGTTCGCATAGGCAGCAAGGCCTACCACTCCAGTCTGTCGCGGCGCGGCCCTGCCACCGTTGGCACCGAAGGCCGATGAGTTCCGCGCGTGGGTGGAGTCACGCACGCCCGAAGTCGCCGCGTGGGCGAAGCGGCACGACACGCGCGAGCCCCAGCTCGAAGCACCCCATGTCGACAACGCAACGCGGCACCCGCGTAACCTGATGAAACTTCAACACGGCGCCCGAGGCACCGCCCGCACGCTTTCCACGACTTGCCGCGTTATCGGTCCTTGGTTTGACTTTCTTTGCCGTCCGAAGAAATAGAATCGTGGCTTGAAAGGAAAGGACCGCTCGGACGCAGCACCGTCTCGGTATGCGCTGGCTCACCCCCTCCCCTACTTTCTCCAGCGGCCCGCTTTTCGTCCCCATGCGATTACCAACCCCTCTTGTGCAGGCCACGCACCGTGTCAGGAGTCTCCTGACGCGGGCGTGCGCGGTGGCAGTAGCAGTGGGTGTGATGGCGTTCGGCTCGGACGCGAACGCCCAGGCCGGAAACATCGCCCTCAACCGGCCGACAGTGACGTCCTCCTCGCAGGAGGGCATCACGGGCAACTACGCGGTGGATGGAGATGGAGGCACCCGGTGGGGCAGCCTCTTCACCGCGAACGAGTGGATCTACGTCGACCTGGGCGCGAGCACCACCATCAGTCGCGTGGTGCTCACGTGGGAGACGGCGTACGCCATCGGCTACAAAGTCCAGACGTCACCCGACGCGGCGACCTGGACGGACATCCGCACCATCACCGACGGTGACGGCGGGGTGGATGACCTGACGGTATCTGGCACCGGTCGCTACATCCGCATCCTCGGCACGGTGCGCGGCGCGGTGGACTACGGCTATTCGCTGTGGGAGTTCGCCGTCTACAGCGGCACGACCGCCACCGGCGACCTGGCCAAGAACCGTCCCGCCACGGCCTCCACCGTGGAGGGCAACGCGGCCCACCTCACGCCGGGCTACGCGGTGGACGGCAACACGACGACGCGCTGGTCCTCGGACCCGCTGGATGGCCAGTGGATTCGCGTGGACCTGGGCTCGGCCAAGACGCTCGGCAAGGTGGTGCTGAACTGGGAAGGCGCCTATCCGTCGAGCTACGCGATTGAAGGCTCGACGAATGACTCCACCTGGTCTCCGCTCGCGACGAACGTCACCGACGGCGCGCCGGGCCGACGCGAAGTCACCGTGTCCGGCTCCGCTCGCTACGTGCGCATCCGGAGCATCACCCGAGGCACGGGCTACGGAATCTCCCTCTGGGACTTCGAGGTGTACGCGCCCGGTGAAGGACCGCAGGAGCCGCCGCCGCAGACGACGAACCAGACCATCAAGCTGATGTTCCCGGAGCTGGCGTACGCGAAAATCAACGTCTCGCCCGCCCCCATCAGCGTCACGCCCACGCCCGAGGAAGGCAACACCACGCCGTCGGTGCGCAACCCGCCCGGGCCCTTCACCTACAACCTGACCTTCGCGCCCAACACGACGATTACCCTCTCCAAGAACCAGTTCTCGCCCACCGCGCCCAACACGGACATCCGGCTGGCGGTGACGACGTCCAGCGGCACGGTGCTGCGCGGCCAGAGCGTCACCTCGCTCGCGGTGCAGGGCGCCGAGTGGAAGGTCGAAATCTTCACCACGGGCGGGCCTCCGGACGGCAGAGACCGCACCATCATCCCGGACCCGTACCAGGCCCCCGCGCCTCCCGCCATCGCCGGTGCGTTCGCCGTCGTGGCTCCGGCCAACAACGCCATGGTGACGAACACCCGCCGTCCCACGTTCCAGTGGGCCGCCGTCGCGGGCGCGGCCAACTACAAGCTGTATCTGAACATCAGCCGCGTCGACTACGACTGGATGGCCGCCGGCAGCCTGCTGGACCGCTACACGCTGATGACCACGACGACGGGCACGTCCTTCACCCTGACGCAGGACCTGCCGGACCGCTGGACGTACAAGTGGTACGTCGTGGCCACGCAGGGCAGCGGCGCCACCAGTCGCTCGGACCTGCGCCAGTTCAGCGTGTACCTGCCGGTAGTCGAGACGGCGGCGGACGGCGTCGCGCTCATCAACGGCATGCGCGACTTGAACAAGAACGGCGTCATCGACCCGTACGAGGACTGGCACAACCCCATCGCCACCCGCGTCAACGACCTGATGGCTCGCATGACGACGCGCGAGAAGGCGCTCCAGATGTTCTACGAGGCCAAGACGTTCCCCGAGGCGGGCTTCACCATGGGCCCCCTGAGCCCGGAGGACATCGTCAGCTTCCAGCGCGCCTCCGCGGGCACGCGGCTGGGAATCCCCAACGTCGACGCGGGTGACTCCATCCACGGCTACAAGACGAGCTGGCCCACGCAGCCGGCGCTGGCCGCCTCTCGCGACTTGGACACCGTCTACGAGCTGGGTGACATGCAGCGCCGCGAGCAGCTCGCGGTGGGCAGCCGAGGCACCCTGTCGCCGCTGGCGGAGGTGGGCACCAAGGTCCTCTATCCGCGAATCCAGGAGGGCAACGGCGAGGACGCGGACCTGTCGGCGGGCCTCACCCGCGCGCTCATCGCGGGCCTGCAGGGCGGCCCCGAGGTGAACCCGCACTCCATCTGGGTCACCACCAAGCACTGGCCCGGCCAGGGCGCGGGCGGCGAGGCCGGCATCACCTATGACGGCACCACCATCCACTACCACATGCGTCCGTGGCACGCGGCGCTGGAGGCGGGCACCAGCGGCATCATGCCCGGCTACGCGGGGAGCTGGCTGTTGGGCCCGGAGGGCTACGGCGCCGGTGACAGCGTGGGCATCCTCAACTACCTGCGCGTGAATCTCGGCTACCAGGGCGTCATCTGTTCGGACTGGCTGCCGTCGGGTGCGTGGACGCGCTCGGCGACGGCGGGCTCGGACGTCATGGGCGGGGCGAACCCCGCGCAGATGGGCGACTTCGAGACGGCGGTGCCCATCGCTCGCATCAACGACTCCGTGCGCCGGATTCTCGACCTCAAATTCCGCCTGGGCATCTTCGAGGACCCGTATCGCAGGGGCCTCGCGGGCACGTCCGAGTGGCACACGGCGGACCACAAGGCGCTGGCGCGGCGCGCGGCGCAGAACGCGCTGACGCTCTTGAAGAACGACGGCGCGCTGCCGCTGCGGCTGGGCGCGGGCTCGAGCATCGTCATCGCGGGGCCTTGCGCGGATTCGGGCCCCTGCATGGTGACGTGGCGGTCGGACTTCCACGGCACGGAGTTCGGGGACCTGACCATCTACCAGGCCATCAAGCAGCGCGCCGAGGCGGCCGGCATCACCGTCTACAAGGACAACGCTCCGGCGGGAGTCACGCCCAACGCGGCCATCGTCGTGGTGGGCGAGAGCTACTTCACCCACGGCACCGAGTGGGACAAGGAGAAGCCCTACCTGCCGGGAGACCCGATTGGCCCGGCGCATGATGCCAAGTGGGGCAACCAGTACGGCCTCATCACCGGCTTCCGCGCGCGCAACATCCCCACGACGACGGTGCTCATCCTGCCGCGTCCGTACATCCTCACCAACGTCGTCCCGCAGACCAACGCGCTGCTGGCGGCGTACCGGCCTGGCGACTCGGGAGGCCCGGCCGTGGCGGACATCCTCTTCGGCGACGTGTTCCCTCGAGGCAAGCTGCCGTGGCAGTTGCCGCGAGGCATGGACCAGATTGGCACCGACGTGGAGAACAACCAGTTGGAGCAGTGGGACCTGCCGTTCGACCTGGGCGCCACCGCCGCCGAGCGGGCGACCATCAAGTCCCGCATTGCCCAGGGCCTGCCGATTCTTCCCATCTACGGCAACCCGCTGTTCCAGTACGGCGCGGGCATCCAGGGCTTCGGGTTGACGGACGCGACGCCGCCCACGGCCTTCACGTTGCTGACGCCGGCGCCGGGCTCCACCATCACCACGCGACCGAACTTCACGTGGACGGCGAGCAGCGACCCGCAGACGGGCATCCACCGCTACGAGGTGTTCCTGGACGGCAGCCCCTTCCCCGTCGCCACGACGCGCACGAACTCCGCGCCCGTCATCAACGCGGCGCTGGGCAACGGCGCGCACACGTGGTTCGTGAGGGCCTACAACTGGGCGGGTGGTGTCACGCAGTCCGCCACGGCGACCTTCACGCTGAATGACACGGCGCCTCCGGCGGCCTTCGCGGCGCTGGTGCCCGCGGCGGGCGCGGCGGTGCCGGGAGCGTCCACGACGTTCATCTGGGAGCAGACGACGGACGTGGGCGCGGGCGTGTCCAGGTACGTGCTCGTGGTGGACGGCGCGGACCGTACGCCGGATGTCACGCCGAAGGCCTACGTGGGCCCGACGACGAACCTGGCGCTGGGGAAGAACGTCTCCGCGACGTCCTCGGAGTTCGGCAGCCCCAACGACGCGGTGGACGGCAACATCACCGCCACGCGCTGGTCCAGCCGGAACGACGTGGCCAATCCCGACACGGAGTCCATCACCGTGGACCTGGGCGGGGTGTACTCCATCAAGCGGGTGAACCTGTACTGGGAGGCGGCGTTTGGAAGGCAGTACGCCATCGAGGCCTCCGTGGACGGAACGACGTGGAGGGCCGTGTACACCGAGGCCAACGGCAACGGCGCGCAGGATGACTTGCTCAACCTGAGCGGCGTGGGTCGCTACGTGCGCATGCGGGGCATCCAGCGCGCCACGGGCTACGGGTACTCGCTGTGGGAGTTCGAGGTGTACGGCGTCGGGACCGAGCAGACGACGCTGACGGGCCTGGCCACGGGCAGCCACACGTGGCGGGTGCGGGCGGTCGACGGAGCGAACAACAGCACGCTCTCCAGCGGCCCCATCACCTTCACCAAGTAGTTCGCCCGCACCGGGCAGAGGGGAAGACGGCGGCTGACCTCCCGTCCGTCTTCCCTTCGAGTCTCGGGGCCAACATGGGCCCCGGCATTCACAACACGGCTGGGCAATCCCTGACGGCGCGATGCCGTGGCGTCTTGTCGGACGCCATGGCCTGTCAGGCACGGGGAGCATGCTGTGCCTGGCATTCCGCCGATTCACGTCAGGAGCACCCGGTCATGCAGTTGCCTTGGTTCGCCCGCGCCGCGCTCGCGGTCCTTGTCTCCACCCCCGCGCTGGCGGAAGAGTTCCATCCGCTGACGCCGGCGACGTGTCACACCAACGTCGCGCCGCTGTTCACCACGGGGGGCCAGTACCTGGACCCGAACAACGGCGTCCGGCAGGACGCGTGGTCCATGCTGATGCGCTGGCAGGGCATCAACGCGTCGGACCCCGTCTCGTACAACGTGGGGGCCTTCACGGGGCTGAACGTCCCGGCTCCCTATTCCTCGTGGCAGCGAGGACAGCAGCCGGAGAGTTCGTTGGGGACGGCGGCGGCGCAGGTCAGCTGCCACGACGCGGGTATGGTGCTCAACACGTGGACTTCGCCCCGGACTTTCGTCGAAGGCGGCGGCTTCAATGACATGTATGGCTACGCCTGGAGCCCGCCGAACAGACCCCGTGCGTTCAATCGGCTGAAGTGGGTGGGTGAACTCCCGGTGCGAGTGCCCACGGAACTGGTCCTCCAGGGCACCATGGCGGTGCCCGTGGTGACAGGCTGGAACCAGGCCCACGCCAGTGCACCCTGGAATGCCATCAGCAACCCGTCCGGCCCGACGGATGTCTTCAACTCCGGCGCCGCGCAGCTGAGCATGTTCACCTACTTGCGAGACACGTCCCACCCCACACTGAGGCCCATCGGAGTGCTGGGGGGCGTGTATGCGAACAACGCCGTGCCGCCGTGCCCCTCGAGTTGGGGGAACATCGGCTATGACTATCCAGCGGGCGCCTGGTTCACGGGGAATGGACTCTGCAACACGGACCTGTCGACGGTGCGCTACACGGGCGCGCTGACGACGAACTCCCTGTTCTCCGACCTGCGCTTCTTCCGGATGCACGTGACGCGGCAGAACCTGGTCAACCTCATCAACCGCATCAACGGCCAGGCGTGCCGGATTGGCGCGAAGGGCCCCATCACCGATAGCTGTCTCTGTTCGCCCGGGCAGACTTGCCCGGCCGTGGGCTATTCAACGAACCCCGATGACTACGTCGTCGAATACACGGGAGTGCTGGGGGAAATCATCCAGTGTCACCAGACCCCCACGGTGACGTGCAACACGACCCTCACGGACCGCCAGATTTCGATGGCCGCGCGCATCCAAGGCTTCGGCGCGTTCGCGTACACCCCCTGACGGTTCGCTGTCCCCATCGCGCGGCGTGACAACCTGTCACGACACCCTGTCACCCGTGAATCCGCGCCGAGTGACAGGAGTGGCCTTCTCGAGCCCGCATGACGGCGCTGGCCCTCCCAGGCGCGACGCCGTCTCCGAGTGAAGCCAGACACGCGCACGGCCCTGGCATCGAGCTTGCTCTTGTCCCGTTCACCCCTGAGGGGGAGGAGGCAGGACATGATGAAGCTCGACATCTTTCCGAAGTCCGTCTGGTTCGTGGCTGGCTTGCTCGTCATGGCGGGGTCGGTGGCCGCCGCATTCGCGTTCCATCACTTCACCAGGCGCCCGTTCAACGACTTCCACTCCAGCGTCGACATCCGCAGCGTGGGTGAGAACGCCTACGAAATCACCAGCAAGGACCCGCTCGTCGACTCCTTGCACGCGAAGCACGCGAGTCACTCGGAGGCGGCGATGCAGGCGCGCATCGTCCCCGCCTTCAAGGATGGCAAGGCACAGGGCTTCAAGCTCTTCTCCATCCGGGAGGGCTCGCTCTACGACAAGCTGGGCTTCCAGAACGGCGACGTCATCCAGCGCGTCAACGGCATCTCGCTCGACACGCCGGAGAAGGCGCTGGAGACCTACGCTCTCTTGAAGACCGCCCGCCGGCTGGAGGTGGACCTGCACCGCGACGGAGCCCCGCTGCGCAAGGTCTACGACGTGAAGTGAGCGGACAGACAAAGGCCCGATGCCCCAGGCTCTCGTGCCCGAAACTCACCGCCGGAGCCGACGGCCCCACCGCTGCAAAGTGCCGGTCTCCCACGGCAGCCAGACGGCCTCCTCGTCATACAGGAAGGGTTCGAGGACACGCTCCAACTCCCGATATGGGAGAGGGACGGGCTGCTTTTCCATGTCGAGGGCTTCGGGCCACTCGTCCAAAGCCACCAGGATTCGCTCCTCGTCCAAGGGTTCGACCCGCACGCCAGGAAGGTCGACCTGGCGCTCCACGGCCTCGCGCCCTCCGAGCTGGGCAAGCAACGGCGGCCCCATGAACGTGAGCCAGTACGCGCCCCGCGCCTGGGTTCCCATTCTCCGACTGGTCCCTCCCAGGCGAGGGAGGTCCAGTCCCAGGTAGCGCTGGAGCACCTCCTGAACTTGCTGCCGGACGCAGAACCAGACCCCTGGATGTGAGAGGAGCGCTGGGCTGGCGTAACCAAAGCTGAACGGCAGCTCACGCGCGATGTCGAGGGCCAGCGCGCGAAAATGCTCAGGGCCATGCGTCAGGAGATACTCGGTGGGAAACGAGAAGCAGAGGCCGCTCGTTGCGCTGTCATCCCGGGAGAATAACGGTTCATCGAGCTTTCGACCGTCATAGTCGACGTGGTAGCCGCCGACCTTGTCAGGCAGCTCGGTCAACTCAACAATCCACTCGCCCCCCCATGGACGTTCGACGATTTGATGGCGGATGTGGGCCCACCCCGCTTCGTCCAGAGGAAGCGTGTCGCCATCGTCTGAGCCATACCAACCCAGCGCATGAGGAGGGATGGCACGTCGGTACTTCTCCAGAGCACCCCAAACCCTGTCGGCCACGTCCCTGTGTGAGTGACGCATGTAGAAGCAGAGAACAAGCCCATCACGGACCACCACGTCTCCGCCCTCGCTCATCAGGCGGATGACCGGAAGCGAATGGCTCATGGGGTGATTCCCCGCAGAGGCGAGACGAGGACCGCCTCTCCTTGCAGGGCATCCTTGTAGATTTGTCCCTGGGAGTAACCAGCATAGGCACTCTTGTCCCCGTAGCGCGTCCACCGAGGTGCATTCGAGTCGGGGCAAGGGAACTTGAAGTCCAGGGTGAGGACAGAGCGCAACAGGTCGGGGTCGGAATGCAGGACCACGTCCGGTTTGATGGTGCGCCACAGTTCCTTCGTACAGCCCTGGGCGAGGAGGCGAGCCTCTTCGCTGCGGCTGATGCTCTCCAGAAACCTTGCATGAGGATAGAAGCGGTAGCGCTGCTCGATGCTGAACGGCGCGGGCCAGAGCCGCTCCAACACCTCACGGGCACATTGGAGCGCCAGCAGATGCTTGCGCTGCCCAAGCATCATGGCGCGGGTGACGACTTCACCGCAGCCGTCCACCTCCACCTCCTCGCCGCACTCGCTTCGAGTCGGGGCGCGTCCACCGAAGAACTCAGCGTTCACCCGGAGCTCCGCCTGACGGGCACACTCCACGAGTTGCTCTCCGAGCTCTCCTACTGCGTTATCGCGCTTCAGCAGGGTTGCCAGCACGGGTGCGATGCCGACAAGCGTGGCGGATGCAGCGCGGGTGGAGGCCGGTGCCAGCCCCCTCCCCACCGCGGCGGCGTGACGCATACGCGCGGCGGTGTCCGTATCGACGAACCGCAACTCCTTGGACGCCGCGTGATGTGCATCCCCAGCACAAGCCATGAGCGAGGCCGTGGCCAGGAGCAGGAGTGCCCGCTTCAGCTGAGGGTTCCAAGGAGCAAGCACGGGTACCTACGGGTGTTGGGAAGGATTGCTGGAGCGGGAACAGCGAAGGCCCGGTCACGGGGACGCTCACGAGGAGCGCCCACACCGTCCCGGGCCCCAAACCCACTCAGCCCAGATTGTGGAAGACGCGCTGCACGTCGTCGTCCTGCTCCAGCGAGTCCACCAACTCGAGGACCTCGTTGGCCTTGTCCTCGGGCAGCTCGATGAGGTTCTCCGCGATGTACTCGGAGTCGGCGGAGATGGGCGTCAGCCCCTTGGCCTCAATCGCCGTCTGCAGCTTGCCGAAGTCGGAGAAGTCGCAGCGGATGATGAGCTGCTTCTCGCCCTTCTCGCCGGTGCCCTCGCCCAACTCCTGGAGCCCGTGGTCGATGAGCTCCAGCTCCAGCTCGTCCTGGTCGAGCCCCTCCGGGTGCAGGCGGAAGACACCCATCCGCTTGAACATGAACGCCACGCTGCCCGCGTTGCCCATGTTCCCGGAGTACTTGTTGAAGCGCATGCGCACGTTCGCCACGGTGCGCACCACGTTGTCCGTGGCCGTCTCCACCAGCAGTGCGATGCCGTGGGGCGCATAGCCCTCGTAGAGGACGATTTCGTACTGCGTCGCCGTCTGGCCGCTGGCGCGCTTGATGGCGGCCTCGACCTTGTCCTTCGGCATGTTGGCCGCGCGGGCATTCTGGAGGACCCGGCGCAGCGTGGAGTTGGTGTCCGGATTGGGCCCGCCGGACTTCACCGAGATGGCGATGTCCTTGCTGATGCGCGTGAACACCTTCGCCATCTTGTTCCAGCGGGCCATCATCGTGGCCTTGCGCGTCTCGAAAATGCGTCCCATGGGTCGAAGCGGCTCTTTGGAAATAGGGGGGCGTTACAACGTTGCGACCAATCTAGCGCAACTCGGGTGAGGCGCCCGCGCTTCGTGTGCGGGGCGGCGACCTGGCTGGCGCTCGGTCCACGAAACGGAACGGGCGGCGACGACCTCAAGGGGCCACCGCGCCATTCCCATCCCAGGGCCCCGCGAGTGACTTCAGCGCGCCTGCTGCGCGGAGGCCTGGGGCTGCGCCTGCTGCGCGGGCGTGAGGCTGTTGGCCCCCGTCCCCTGCGCGCCGTTGGCGAAGGCCCGCTCCATGTGCGCGTCGAGCTGGCCCACCGCCATCAACCCCGCCATGCGGAAGTCGGAGATGAAGGACCAGAGCGGGTACTTGAAGCTCGCGGGCTTGTTGCGCTCGATGAAGAAGTGGCTGAACCACGCGAAGCCGTAGGCGGCGACCAGGGCGGCGGGCACCAGGGCCCCCCGTCCGGTGACGACGGCCGCCACGCCCGTGGCCAGTCCCAGGCTGGTGCCCACGAAGTGGAACCGCCGAGTCACGGGCAGCGAGTGCTCGCGCAAGTAGAACGGCCAGAACTCGCCATAGGTCTGGATGGGCTTGGGCATGGAGTGAAGTTGTGTCCAGGCAGGGGCATCCCGTCAACCCGCTCCAGGTCTGAGCGTGAAATCAGGGCCCTCACGGCCCCCGAGGGCACGGCCAGCGAGCGGGCAAGCGGCCCCATGGGCCCCCTGGCGCGCATTTCCCGACAGGTGGGCCCCCTCCCGGCCGCCAGGGACGTCCAGGCTCCGAGCTCCGAGCCCGGGGCTACTTCTTCTTCACCTTCTGCGCGGCGGTGCGGAAGCACGCCTCGAACTTCTTGGTCTTGCTCTGGACCAGGCCCAGGTGCTTCATCATCGCCATCGTCGCGGAGCTGCTCCTGTCGCGGATCTCCGTATCCATGCACGTCATCGCCTCGTCCCAGCGCGTGCACATGCCCGTGTCGCTGAAGAGGTTCTTGCCCTGGATGCACTTCTCGAGGAGCGGCATGAACCCCTTGGCCGTCGACCGGGCACACGGCATCAGGTGCTTGTCGAAGCAGGCCGACGCCTCCTTGAGGAAGCGCTCCGGGAGCGGCTTCTCACCGATGACGGCGCACACCTTCGCCCGGTCCTCTTGAATCGTCTTGAAGAGCGCCAGCGTGGTGGACATGGTGGGGTCCGGCATCTCGGGACATTCCTCCGCCTGTCCGCGCAGTGGAAAGACGGCGACGACGACGGCGACGACGAACAGCGCTCCCGCGAATCTCGACATGTCGTGCTCCTGGTGCCCCGCCCACCAGAGGATGCCGCCGTGGACGTCCGGGCGTTTCACCCGGGGTTCTAGCGCCAGGGACAGCACCAGAAAAAGTCGGAAAACCAGTACCTCTGGCGCAAGGGCTCGCGGCCTCTCGGGACGGCTTCTCGCGAGCCTCATCGCCCATGGTGCATGCCGTCGCTCCACAGTTTTCCGCTCGTCATGCATCTCGAAACGAGGGCCACTCCTCCTCGTACACGGGTCGTGGGAGACTCGGAGCTGATGACGGATTGGATTCCCAAGCCGAACCCCCAGGTGGACCTGCGCACCCTGGTGCTCAGCGCGGAAGAGGGCTTCGTGCTCTCGCGGCTGGACGGAGCGACCGCGGCGAGGAACCTCCCCGCCCTCACGGGTCTGCCTCCCGAGCGACTCCAGGGCATCCTCACGCGGCTCTTGTCCCAAGGCGCGCTGCTCCCCGCAGCCCAGGGCCCGGCCCCCGCCGCCGCGAGGAATCCCGTCGCAACGAGCCCGACGACAGGCGCCGCGTCTCCGAGCCCCTCCCCGGTCGGTGGACCGGGCCGCTCCCCTCCACCCGTCAACACCTCGCCCTCCACGGTGAGCCCGGGCTACGAGCCCCTCGCGGCCTCCACGCCTGAGGAGGAGTTGCCGATGCTCGACCTGCTGCCCCAGGACGCGGAGGAGCACACCTCTTCGGAGTCAGGAGCCGACGCGGTCGAGTCCCCGGACGAAGAGCCCGCCGTGGACGACGAGCCCGAAGTCGCCCTGGGCAACTTCCGCCAGCTCTTCGAGACGCGACTGCATCCGCAGACGGAAGACCAGCGCGTGGCCTTGGCGCGCGCGTGCGAGGACCCGGAGCTGTCCGCGCTGTGCTTCGACCCGCTGCCCGCCGTCATCAAGGCGGTGCTGGAGAACTCGCGCGTGGGGCTCGCGCACGCGCGGCTCATCGCTCGCAACCACCGCAACCCCGTGGGCCTGGAGGCGCTGTGTGGCCGCGCGGCCTTCACGGCGGACACGGGCGTGCGCCGGTGGCTGGTGCGCAATCCCCAGCTCCCAGCGGGACTCTTCCGTCGCCTGTGGAGCACGCGGCGGTTGATGGAGCTGTACAAGGTGACCATCGACCGCGACGTGCCGGAGTCCACGCGGCGCTCGTCGCGAGAAGTCTTTCGTCAGCGCTTCACCACCGGCCCCGCCGAGGAGAAGGTGGAGGTCATCCTCAACACGGAAGGCCGAGCCCTCGCGTCGCTCATCGGCATGTCCGTGGATGGCAAGACGGCGTCGCTGTTGTGCGGGCGCACCTACCGCTCACCGATGCTCATCCAGAACATCGCCCGCTGGAGCGCGGCGCCCCCGCCCCTCATCGCGCATCTGCTGAAGCAGGAAGCGGTGCGCCGTCAGCCGCAGCTCCGCATGCTGCTCGCGCGCCACCCCAATGCCCCGGCGGACGTGAAGCGCGGCGGAGGCTGAACCTCACGGCCTGCGAGCGGTGAGGATGGGCTGGTGGAAGCCCGTCTCGTCGGACGAGTACCACCGTGTATCCATCAACCCCGCGCGAGTCAGCGCGCGCTCCACCTCCACGCGCTGGAGCGCGCGGTAGACGGCGGTGTGCTCCGTCGCCTGCCAGCCTCCACCCTCGGGACGGAGGATGAACTGGTGCACCTTGTACGTGCGGCCGTCGGCGGCCCAGTCCCAGACCTGGAACAGAATCCGTCGTCCCTCGGGCGCATCGAGCACGCGCTCCGAGGTGAAGCGAGGCTGCTGCGCCATCAGCAATTCATAGTCGCGCACGCCCAGCGCCAGCATGCCGCCCGGCGTCAGCTTGGAGGCCATGGCGTGCGCGGCGGCATCCAGGTCCTCGTCGGTGAGCAGGTGCGGCACGGCGTTGTCGAAGGCGAGCACCAGTTGGAAGGTGCCTGACACCTGCGTGTCCAGCTTCCGCATGTCGGCGACGCCGGTCGTCATGGAGACGCCCAGGGTGCGCGCTTCGCGCTCCGCGCGGGCCACGGCGGCCGGGCTCAAGTCCGTGGCGTGGACGATGTAGCCCCGGCCCGCGAGCCCCAGGGCCTGGGTGCCGATGCCACACGCGCAGTCGAGCACTCGCCGGGGAGGAGGCTCGCCGCAGCGGCGCAGCAGCGCATCCAGCGCGGCGCCCTGCCGCTCCACCGACTGGGCCCAGTTGGCGAAGAGCAGGTGATACTCCTCGGCCAGCCCTTCGTGGAAGCCCAGCACGGAGTCACTCATGTCGCGAAGGACCGTCCCTCCACGGCCTCGATGGCGGCGCGCAGGTGCGCGGGCACGGGGACTGTTTCATTCGAGAGGTAGTTGAGGGTGACGATGACGGCGATGCCCTTCGTGTACAGCACGCCGTCCTCCTCGCCGAACACCGCGTGCTCCAGCGTGACGGACGTCGTGCCGATGCGGGAGACGCGGGCACAGGCCACCAGCCGGGCCGGGAAGACGACGGGGCGCACGTACTCGGCCTGGGTGGCCTTGAGGATGGGGCCGATACCGCCCGGGGCGCGCGTCTCGCCAGAGCCCGAGGGGCCCGTCATGCCGATACGCACCAGGTAGGAGATGCGAGCCGACTCGAACCACGTGAAGGTCCGGGCGTTGTTGGCGTGGCCGAACGCGTCCATCTCACTCCAGTGGAGGGTGAAGGGGACGGTCACGGGGAAATCTCGGGGGGTGAAATCCGCCATGTCGGGCAGGGTGCCCCAGTCGAGGCCGTGAGGGAACGAAGAACACCGCCTGCCTGCTCTCCAGTCAGGGGCCGTGGCCGTGATAATCCAGCAACACGATGAGTCCACGACTCCTGCTTTCCGCGCTGGCCCTCATGGGGCTCGGTATCGCTCCTCCCTCCTGGGCCCGCGAGCCCGCGCCGAAGCCAGCACCCGGTGCCAGCTCGCCCCGTCCGCCTGTCGACACATCGAAAGACACCACCGCCGTGCGCCACCGCGTCACCACGGCCGAGGCCCCGCGTCACATCATCGCGGGAGGCAAGGGTCGCGCGACGCTGTTCCTCAACGAGGGCACGGGCGCCACCGCCGCCTCGCTGACGCTGCTGGAGTTGCAGCCCGGAGGCGAAGTCCCCGAGCACACGCACGACGCGAGCGTCGAGATTCTCTACATCGAGGAAGGCGCCGCGGACATGACGGTGTCGGGGCAGACATTGCGCGTGAGCAAGGGGGACGCGGTCTACATCCCCGCGGGAGCGAAGCACTCGGCGCGAGTCATCACGCCGGGCGCGCCCTTCAAGGCCGTGCAGGTCTACGCCGGCCCGGGCCCCGAGCAGCGCTTCACGCAAGGCCCGAGGGAGACCCCGCCCCATGGCAAGTGAGCGGGACGGGGCGGCGGCGCGCAAGGACAGCGAAGCTCCCGCGAAACAGTCCAACAAGCTGACGACGGGTGAGCGTCCGCACCTCGTGGAGTCGAGGAACGAGACAGCGCTCATCTCCGAGAGCGGCACCGCGACGAAGCCCCAGAAGCACGCGGGCATGGTGCGCTGGCTGCATCCGGCGCAACTGCTGCGCACGGGCCTGGACGCGCTCGTGGCGGCGGTGTTCGGCGCGCGCGCGGACCATCGCCTCATCGAAGCGGTGGTGCGTCCGCAGGAGCCCTACTTCGACTACTCGCAGGAGACGCTGCCCGACGGAGACTTCTGGCTCGACTACGTCGCGGACACGGGAGACGGCTGGGACTCCACGTACACGGTGGCGCGGCTCCTGGCCCTGCCGGAGCTGAAGCTGCCCGTGCGCGGCCAGCCGAGGGCGGGCGAGCACGAGACGAAGCGTGGACGCGTGCTCGTCTCCGGTGGCGACGGCGTCTACCCCGGCGCCAGCCGCGAGACATACGAGGAGCGGTTGATACAGCCGTACGAGGCGGCCATGCGCCGCTCCGTCGCGCCCAATCCGGACCTGTTCGTCATCCCGGGCAACCACGACTGGTACGACGGCCTGTCCTCCTTCATGCGACTGTTCTGCGCGAACCGGTGGATCGCGGGTCGGCGGACAAGACAGAGCCGCAGCTACTTCGCGCTGAAGCTGCCGCATCGCTGGTGGCTCATCGGCACGGACGTGCAGCTCAACAGCGACATCGACGTGCCGCAGGTGGAGTACTTCCGGCAGATGGCGGAGAGCATGGGCCCGGATGACCGGGTCATCCTCTGCAACGCGGAGCCCGCGTGGATTCTCGCGGCCACGCAGCGGCGCAAGGGCAGCTACCTGGAGAACAACCTGGAGTACCTCCAGGAGAAGGTGCTCGGCCGGCGCATCAGCGTGTTCCTCGCGGGGGACCTGCACCACTACCGGCGCCACGAGGACGCGGCGGGCCGGCAGAAAATCACGGCGGGCGGAGGCGGCGCCTTCCTGCACCCCACGCACGCGCCCAAGGCCCACGTGCTGCGCGACGGGTACAAGCTGGAGAAGAGCTTCCCGGACGAGCGCACGTCGAAGAAGCTCGCGCGGAAGAACCTGTTCCTCATCCGCTACAGCCCGCTGTTCGGCCTGATGACGGGCGCGCTGTACCTGCTGCTCGCGCTGGCGGCCTACGCGGAGGTGGGCTCGCTGGGCGTGTCCAAGCTCGGCGACGTCGTCATGGCGGTGGCCAACAGCATGGTGAGTCGTCCGTGGACGATGGTGCTGGGACTGGGCACCATCGGCGGGCTCATCGGCCTGGCGGACTCGGCGTTCGGCAAGTGGCGGTGGCTGGCGGGAGGGCTGCACGGAATCGCGCACATCCTCACGGCCTTCTTCGTGGCCTGGGGAGGCACCTACGTCGCGGTGAGCGGAATGGGCATCTGCCCGGACCTGACCCCGGACGGGCTCAACTGCACGGCGGGCTGGGCGCACCTGGCGGGCAAGTTCCTGATGTCCTCGGGGCTGACGTTCCTGGGCGGCTTCCTCGTCGGCCCGTTCGTCATGGGGCTCTACCTGTGGCTGAGCGTGAATGTCTTCGGGGCCCACTCCAACGAGGCGTTCATCTCGCTGGCGCTGCCGGATTGGAAGAACTTCGTGCGCCTGCACATCAACGAGGAGGGACACCTCACGGTGTACCCGGTGGGAATCGAGCGGGTGCCGCGCAAGTGGAAGCAGGTCCACGCGGGCCCTCACGCGCCCGCGTACGAGCCGGACGACGCGAAGGCCACGCCGCCCGCGCTCATCGAGCCGCCCCTCCGCGTCTAGGCCGTTTTCCCGGGTGACGGCCGTGCCACCTCCGAACGCGGCCGTCCCACAAGCGCACAGTGGCCGAGTCCCTCGTGACGACGCACGTCGTCACTCCGCCCGCATGAGTCGCGGCGCCGGGTTGGCACGCGAATGGCTTTGAGGAGGCGCATGCCTTCATTCCTTCAGGACCTGCGCCACGGCGCCCGCTCGCTGCGTCGCAGCCCCGGCTTCACGCTGGCGACGGTGCTGGCGCTGGCGCTCGGCATTGGCGCGAACACCATGCTCTTCAGCGTGGTGAGCGCGCTCCTGCTGCGCCCGCTTCCCCTCCCTGGTGCGGACAGGCTGCTGTCGGTGTGGGGGCAGGACTCGCATGAGGCGGGCCGGAACTCGGCCCTCTCCCGGCTGGACGCCGAGGATTTGCGGCAGAAGGTGAAGTCGTTCGACGGCTTCGCGGCCTTCGACGTCAACGGCGTCACGCTCACCGGGCCGAACCTGGAGCCCGAGCGGGTGGAGAGCGCCGGCATCTCGGAGGACTTCTTCCGCATCGTCGGGGTGAAGCCCCTGCTCGGCCGGGTGCTCACCGACGAGGAGTTCCTGCTCAACGGTCCGCGCGCGGTGGTGATTTCGCACGGGCTGTGGACGCGCCGCTTCGGGGCGGACCCGCGCGTCCTGGAGCGCATGGTGGAGATGGAGGGCAACTCCTATCAAGTCGTCGGGGTGATGCCGGAGGGGTTCGACTTTCCGAAGGAGGGCTCCAACGAGCCGCTGGGACTCTGGGCGTCCCTGTCGTCGCAGGACTTCATCCGGGACAACTGGGACAGCCGAGGCACGCACATGCTGGTGGGCCTGGGGCGGCTGGCGGCTGGGGCCACGGTGGAGCAGGCGAACGCGGAGGCGCGCTCGGTGATGGCGGCGTTGTCGCAGGCTTATCCGGACAGCAATCCAGGCAACAGCGTGACGGTGATGGGGCTTCAGGACAGGCTGTCACAGGACACGCGGCGTCCGGCGTTGTTGCTGTTGGGCGCGGTGTCGTTGCTGCTGCTCATCGCCTGCGTGAACGTGGCGCAGCTCCTGCTCGCGCGGGCGTTGGCGAGGCAGCAGGAGTTCGCGGTGCGCACGGCGCTGGGGGCGGGGAAGCTCGCGCTGGCGCGGCAGCTGTTGGCGGAGGGCGCGCTGCTGGCCGTCTCGGGTGGGGCGCTGGGGTTGTTGTTGGGGACGTGGGGCACGGACGCGCTGAGCGCGGTGTTGCCGGAGTCGGTGCAGCAGGTGCAGGCGGTGCGCGTGGATGGGCTGGCGCTCGCCTATACGGCGGGGTTGGTGTTGGCGGTGACGCTGTTGTGTGGACTGGCGCCGCTGGGCACGGCGGTGAGGGCGAGCCTGGGTGGGCTGCTGCAGAGCACGCGAGGCACGAGCGCCAGCAAGTCGGCGTTGCGCTGGCGCGCGGTGCTGGTGTCCACGCAGGTGGCGCTCGCGTTGGTGTTGCTGGTGGGCGCGGGGTTGTTGGTGCGCAGCGCGCAGCGGTTGGCCTCGGTGGACCCGGGTTATCGGACCGAGAACGTGACGCTGATGCGGTTCAACCTTCCGGCGGCGCGCTACACGAGCGAGACGATGGCGTCGTTCTACGCGCGCTTGTTGGAGCGGGTGCGCGCGCAGGCGGGGGTGGAGGCGGCGGCGCACGTGACGCCGGGCGTGGTGACGGGGGGAGGCATCAGCCTGACGTTGGAAATCCCTGAGCGGCCCACGGCGCCGGGCGAGCAGCGGCGGGACACCGCCTATCGCGCGATGAGCGACGGTGCCTTCGCGACGCTGGGGATTCAATTGAAGCGGGGGCGGGACTTCACGACGCGGGACACGTTGACGTCGCCGCAGGTGGTGGTGGTGAACGAGTCCTTCGCGCGGCGCTTCTTCCCTGGGGAGGAGGTGCTCGGCAAGCGGGTCATGATTGGTTATGGCTGCCTCTTATACACATCTGACGCTGCCGACGACTTAA
>NZ_JABXEM010000329.1:0-11317 GCF_013372595.1 Myxococcus sp. AM011 | reverse complement strand
TCGCCTCCTATCGTCAGCGCCTGCACCACCTGGCCCCAGTCGGACAGCTCGTCCCAGTCCTCCTTCCGCACCAGACTGGCGCCCTCCTCTGCGCCCCACATCCGCAGTCGCACCGGCGCGCCCAGGTCGAGGTGGAGCATGCCCGGCTTGACGAGCTCCAGCCGCGGCTGCACCTGAAGGAATCCTTGGTCCGTCCCCGCTCCACGTCGAGGCAGCAACGCCCATGTGGAGGTCTCCAGGCTCAGCCGGTTCGCCCAGCCAGAGCCCGAGCTGGACGAGGCCGGCTCCTCCTCGACCAGGGCGTCACCCTCGTCCATGGAAGGCTCGAGCAGCTCGTCCACCTCTGGCTCAAGGAGGACGGTGTCTTCCTCGACCTTCGCCAGGTCGTCTTCATAGGCAATCTCCTCCGCCCACCCCACTCCAGGTAACACCAGCAGCAACACGACGGCCCAGCGCATGAACATCGACGTCTCCTGTGAAGGCCCCGAAGAAGGGGCAATGGACAGAGGCTTCCCGTTCAGTCCGGCAGGGCGCCGGGCTGCGGGGTGAATGCATTGCATTGCGGGAGTCGCCGACAGGCCGGCCGAGCCAAGCGAGAGGCAGACGTGTCACGTCACGGCGCTAGGAAGCCCGGCCCGTCCCAACAGCAGACAGACGTGTCTCGCCACGGCATCAGGAAGGCCTGGCTCCGCCCATGACTCCAAACGCGCGAATAGGGATGACTGAGGAAGAGTTCCTCAGTGGGCGTCAGGCATGCAGCCCGACGAAACGCAGACAGCTCCTCGGCGCAGGACGACCGTCAGCACGCGCCTCACGTGGCGGTGCGGGGGAGTCTCTGCCCGGTGCGAGAGCCCAGCGCCTACTTCAAAGCGGATTCATGAAGGTGGATCAGGAGCGTCGCCGTCCAGGCGCTCCTCGCGGTCACCCAGGAAGCGCGCAGTCGCGCGCACACGCTCCAGCACAGTGGGGAACACATCGCCCTCCAGGGCACGCCAGAATGAACTAGACCAATAGGTATAGTCCATTTGACCCTAGATTGGCATTCGGCACAAGCCCCCAATGCCGGAAACCCACGAAAGGGCTTGGATGCAGTGCTGACAGGGTTAAGGGAAGGTGACGTTGCCGAGCGTGACGGTGCGGCGCCCATCCGCGTCCCAGAGCTTGAGCGTGTAGCTCCCCAGGGAGGACTCGGATGCTGCCTCAGCCTCTACCACCACTACGCGCTTGCCATCTGAGCCCGTGGCAACAGGGCCGGACTGCCACACTTGAAGCACCTTCAGCTCCTCGTTGGCCTTGCCCCGGAGCGTCGCCCCCACTGCAGTCCACGGTTGGTCATCCCCCCGTGACACAAGGCTGACCTCAACAGCCACCCTGCGAGCTGTACGGTATGTACGGACATAGGACTTGCCTGCTGCTCCTCCCGGGCCCAAGGTGGCAACCTTGCTCACGTCGCGGAAATCAATGCCGCGGCCATCCAGGACTGATGTCGCGATGAGTCCCGTCACTCCATCGGGCACACTTCGCTCCGCGCGCAGGCGCTCATTCTCCTCTCTGCACCTCTCGGCTTCGATGCGCGCCTGACGGACTTCTTCCTGGTAGTTCTCGACGCTCCTCTTGCGTCGATAGACTTCGACCTGCGCCTCCGACCGTGCGGGGTGCGAGACCAGGACAAACGTCGCACTCGCCGGGGCCGCGCCATCCTGGAAACGCACCGTCAGCTTAAGCCGTTCTCCCGCCGAGATTTTCTCTGACGGAATCAGGCGCAAGGTAGTGAGCCCAGCGTCCACCATCGCGAAGCGCTCGCGTCCCTCGAGCGTCAGCCCCTCTCGACTCACCTCCGAATCAAAGAGAAACATCGTCGAGAGCCCAGGGCTCACTGCCACTTCAACCGCTGGCTGAACATCATCCGATACCAGCTCGATTCGCCGAATGCTCAGCCCCACGGTGGATGAGGGCGACTGCGCCAGAGCCGCCCCTCCTCCTGTGAGGAGGAGGGAAAGCAGCACGGCCGACACGGAATGACGCACGCGACGTTTCTCCTGGATCAAGCCAGCGGCAACACCGCTGGCGACTCACGGGTGTCTGACAAACAGCGGCACTTCACTCAAACTCACTCACCGCCTTGACAAGAACGCCAGAGTACACGCGCGCCTTACCGGTATCCCCTCCGCCGCCCTCAATCTCCAGTCCGCGGTTGTTCGAGGTGTCCAACACCTCCAGGCACACGGGGAAGCTCTCTCCACGAAATCGCGCTCGAGTCAGTCGGACATAGACGCGGTCGGCGATAACGAGTCGCCCAGACAGAGTGGCGTAGTCCGACCCCACAATGATCTGTGCAGTGCCTTCCTTCACCGTTACGTATTTTTGGTCCCCTCGGACGAAGCCCGCGCTCTGCTTATCCCCAATGTCCATGCCCAGCTTCTTCATGCCTTTGGTGGCGCCTGCCGGGCACGGTTCAGGATCCGGAGCCGGGCGCACCTGGGGACCGGAGCACGCGAACGTGGTGCAGAGGGCCGCCGTCGCCACGGCACTGCTGACGCTCCTCGTGGCCTTCTTGGCAGGCACCGGCAGGGAGGTCGGGGAGTCACTCTTCGTCGTCGTCACGGTTGCAGTCACCTCGCGAAGCGTCGCAGGGGGGGCGACGGCCGCAGGTGTTGCCTCCGGCCCAATGGGAGCTGCGGCCGGGGCAGCTTGAGGTTTCTTGGCATATGCCGCTACTTCTTGACCGGGGCCGGCCTGCGGCTGCGGTGAGGCCGTCCGCTGTGAGAAGTACGCCCCATACGCGAGGGCCATGGTCAGCAGCCCCGCGCCCAGCACACGCCCCAGCCGGAGTCGCGAGAGAAACGAACGCCGCCCCACCACGACGACGGGGACCTCGGGCGCCGCATTCGGGAGTTCCGCCGCCGGTGCGGCCTCCTCCCCAGCCTCGAGCGCCAAGCCCGGCAACTGCGCCTCCATGGGCAGCGGGGCCGCAGGCGCCAGCGAGGCCTCGGGTGGCAACGCTGCGGGCTCGCCTTCGCCCGGGACTGCCGGCAGCTCCAGCCCCGGCGCCTTGCCCCGGCGCATCTGGCGCAGGGGCCGCTTCGCCCATCGAATCAGCGGGTTCACTCCGCCCTCGGTGGTGGCCGAGTTGGGGCTATACACGTCGAACAAGGGGGTGTTCCACGCCTCCGCTTCCGCCTCGGCCAGGAGTCCCTCAAGGGCCGCACAGACAGCGCTCGCATCGGGACGCACAGCCGGATCCTTCTCCAGCAGCCGTATGCACAACAGGCTCAGCCGCTCCGGGACGAAGCGGTTGGCCACGTGAGGAGGCATGGGTGACATGCTGATGACGCCCTCGACGTAGGCCTCGTCCGTCGCATCGTTGAAGGGCCACCTCGCCGTGAGGAGGCGATAGAGGACGACGCCCAGGGCCCACACGTCGTCCGAAGGGGCCGACACATAGCGGAGCCCTCTCTGGCCGAGGTGCTTCTGCAGGAAGAGCCAGGCCTCGGGGGGCCGGTACTCCATCGTCCCGGGCGGCAGCATGGACTGGGTGACGCCGGGCGCTCCCTTGTAATCCCCGATGCCGTAGTCCACCAGCACCGCCGGGCCGTCCGCGCCGCGCACCATGACGTTGGCGTCCTTCACGTCCCGGTGCACCACTCCTGCCTTGTGCGAGGCCGCCAGCGCCCGCGCCACGTCGAGCGTCACCTTCGCAATCTGCCGGGCCGAGGGATTCTCCTCCGCCACCCAGGTGCTCAGCTTCCGGCCCTCGACGTACTCCATGGCGATGAGGGCGAACTCACGCTCCCATGCCTGCCAGTAGCTGAAGCCGCGAATCCCCACCACGTTGGGGTGCTTCAAGCTCACGAGAATGGCGATTTCTCTCTCGACCCGCCCCTCGACGCGCTGCCGTTCCACGACCTTCAAGGCGCAAGGCTGCCCGTCGTTCGTCGCGAGATACACGGCGCCGAAGCCGCCCTGGTCCAGGTGCCGCACCACTGTGTAGCCCATCACCACGTCCCCGGGGGACAGCACGGCCGGGGGGCCGTTGTCCCTCATGGCGACGTCCTCATGGCGACTCTGTAGGACAGCAGGACTGCGGCCACGCGCATGCAGCTCCCTCCCCGACGCCGGCCCACGCTACCAGAAGCCCGGGGAAATCGCGCGAAGTCTTCTCCCACCTCCAACCACCGCGCCCAAGAAGCGCCAGCCACATCAAGGTGATATCAACTAGACTATCAGGTATAGTTTCTAAGAATGTACATCCACCCTGACGTCCGCGGCGTCGCCGCTCCGAAGGAGTCCTCCCGTCCCTTGCGCAGCATCATAGGCGACTCCCTGCGCGCCGCCCGCCTTCGTGCCAACCTGACGCAGGTGGACGTGGCCCACCTCATCGACATCTCTCCCGTCGTCTACAGCCGACTCGAGCGAGGGCGAGGCCTCCCCAGCATTCAGACACTGTACCGTCTGTGCACCGCCCTCCGCACCACTCCCAACGAGTTACTGGGCTACCCATCCTCGCTGCCACCTGACGTCGTCGCTGACGCCAAGGAGGCCTTACTGCGTCGTGTGCGCCAGTTGGACGCGCACCAGGCGCTCGCCCTCGTCCAGCTTCTGCCGGACGTGCGCTGATGGAATGGTGTTCCCATGACAACTAGCAATTCGGGTATACTTCCTTGTACCTATGAATGAACAGCTTGCAACGCACCTTGGCGCCATCGCCCGCCTCGCCCGGGAGCAGATGAGCCTGACGCAGGTCCAAGTCGCGGAGCGCGTGGGGATGGCCCCTGCCGTCTATAGCCGAGTCGAACGCGGGCACATGATTCCGAGCGTCGAAACGCTCAAGAAGCTGTGCATCGAGTTGATGGTCTCTCCGGAGGACATGATGGGGCTGACCGAGTCCCCCGACAAAGGGGCTCCAACTCGGCCGGAGGATACCGTCACCTTGCGCCGCCTTCTGTTCCTCGCGCGGAAGCTCGACGCGGCGAAGCTGGACGCCCTCGTCCGCATCACCACCGAGCTGGCCCGCTGAAGCAGCTCCCTGGGCGGAGGGCGCCGCCAAACAGCGCACTCCTCCCTCC
The DNA here is from genome assembly GCF_013372595.1 of Myxococcus sp. AM011. NCBI lineage: Bacteria > Pseudomonadati > Myxococcota > Myxococcia > Myxococcales > Myxococcaceae > Myxococcus > Myxococcus sp. AM011. Next base: position 6,251 of record NZ_JABXEM010000329.1, on the reverse strand, counting down.
CCCAGCGCCAGGAGGCGTGCAACCAGCGATCCGGCGTCTCCGAGCAGGGAGCAGGCCTGGCGGGCAGAGCTCCCTGCCTCGGGACCCTGCACCGGAGCACTCGCCCTCAACCCAAGCAGCCCCCTGCGTTGGAGGAGCGCCTCCCCGTCCGAAGGAGGAGGCACCCCGCTACGCCGCGCCGCACTCCGCCAACTCCTCAGCCACGTCGGCGAGCTGCGACTCCAGGGCTTTCCTTCTCAGTTGGAGGCGGGCCACATCGTCCAGCCCGCCTCCTCGTCGAGACGTCTCTCCCTCGGAGGGTCAGGCTCCAAGTCGTCACGCACCTCCACCGTGAGGACGTCGCCCGCACGGATGTCGTTGACGTAACACCACTTCAAGTGCTCGCGGTACTCCCTGCCCACGGAGCCCCCCAAGTGGAGGTCCACATCCGGCTTGTCGCGAGTCTCATCATCGGGTCGGCGCACCCACGTCAGAATGGCGGAGACGACTCCGAAGTCCGACACCCCCGCGGTAGCGAGGTGCCGGCCATTGCGCAGTAGGCGAAAGCAGAGCATCGGCGGCCTACTCCTTCTTCGGGAGCCCCAGCTCGTGCTTCTCCAGTCCATCCGGATAGAGGCCGGCCTCGCCGAACTCGACTTGGTCACGCAGTACCCCGCCCTCGGAAACCACGAGGGCGGTCTCCTTGGCGGCCTCCGCGCGCCCATAGGGTTCGCGGAGCTGGGCGTGGGCGGCACCGCGCAGGGCATCCCGCATGTCCGCCGCCGTCGCGAAGCGCTCCTCGGGGTTGAGGCGTAGCGCCGTGTGCAGCACCGCCTTGAGATCCTCATTGAGGTGGGCCACCACTTTCTCGACGACGTCCGGGCCGAACGTCTCCATGAGGGCCTGCATCTGCTGCAACGGCAACGACGGCTGTGACTCCGAGCGGAACGGGCTCTCCTTTGCCGCCACCACCGGGACATCGCGCACCTCGAAGAGATGGTTGCCCGTCAAGCACTCCACCAACAACACCCCCAGGCTGAAGACGTCGGAGCGCGGCGTCAGCCCCTCCTTGCGAAGGTATTCGGGGCTGGCATAGGCCACGTCCCCTCGGAGCAAATTCTCTGGCGACTCCTCCCGCCCCACCAGCAGCGAGTACGCCGAGCCGAAGTCCAGCACCTTCACCTCTCCATGGAGGCCCAAGGCGATGTGCCGGGGGCTCACGTCGCGGTGGACAATGCCCAGGGGCACTCCCTTCTCCGACGTCAGCGTGTGCGCATAGTGCAGCGCGTCCGCAACCTCCGCACCTACGTATAAGCAGAAGCCCTCCGAGAGGGGCTTCCCTCCCACCAACGCCGCGCACACCAGCGTCTCCAGCGAGGGCCCACCCACGTACTCCATGATGGCGTAGGGGGCGTCCTCCTCCTCATCCACCTGCATGTGGAAGACTTGAGCGATGTTGGGGTGGTTGAGGCGAAAGGCCAACTGCACCTCTTCAATCATCCGCATGCGCTGCATGTGCGTGGAGGGGCTGGCAATTCGGCGGACCAGACACGGACCGGACAGCGCGCCATCCGCCACGCGCCGCTCCGCCTTCAGCAGCCGCTCGCCACTCGGCCGCACCTCCAGCTCCCGCACCGCCTCGTAACGCACGCCCTCTACCTCGAAGAGGAAGCGCGCCGCGCTGGGTGCAGGCAGGGTGGGGACTCTGCGCGGAAAATCCTCCGTCGTCACATCGTCTTCCGAACGCTTCGGCATGGCTGTGAATCCTCCTGAATAAAGGGGCGCGGCCCCACGGGTAACGAGCCTCTCCGTCACCGGGTACCTCTCCAAGGCACGCAAGGTCTAGTTGACTTGACCGTCGAATTAACATGACCTTCTTTGCCTGTGAAGCCCTCTGACACCCGCAGCGGACAGGTCGCGGCCCCATGAGCGCCTACCCCTCTCCTGGGTGCAAGAGGCCCCAGCCCTGGCTTCGCACGCAGGTTTGGGCTGCTCGCAAAGGAAAGATGACTCGTGAGTGAAACCGTTGACTGGGGCCCGATTCGCGAACTGGCACGCCGTGTCTCCACCACAGGAGCGCACCTGGCCCTCACACCTGAAGCGAAGGCACTGCTGAGGCGCACGGCCTCCGAGGTGGGCATCAGCGACAGTGAAGCCGAGAGCGCGCTCGCCACGGAGGAAGGTGCGTTGGGCCTCTTACGTGAGGAATCTCAGCGCATCCGAGAAGGCTCCCGCAGGCTCATGGACGCGCTGCACCGGATGTACCAGCACAAGGACAAGGGGGACTTCGGCAGCGCCCGCGAGGAGATGCGAGGCGTGCTCAAGGTGGAAGTCGTGCCCCACTACCGCGCCCTTGCCCAAGGGCAGCTCGACGACATGGCCGACGAGCCGTGACAACGAGCGCGGAGCGCCTTGCGCAGCGGCGTGCCGGGCAAAGGCGCGTCTCGCGCTCTCCAGCTACTTCCCGCAGGAGCGCCCTCCAGCGAGGGCGCTTCGCGGCCCGGACTCAGGCCGGCGTCACCTTGTCGAAGGGGCGCACTACCTGTTTGTTATCTGAGACGCGCTCCACCGTCACCGTCTTCGCGTTCGCGTCGATGGACTTCACCTTCGCCGAGAAGCTGCCCCGCCCCTGCTTGTAACGCACCTCCTGTCCCACCTCGTATGCGACGGACGTCGCGGGGTTGGGATTGGAGTTGGAGGCGGCAGCCGTCGTTGTGCGCCCCGCCGCACGCGGGCGCCCTCGGCGACTCTGGGGCGCGGCCTTCGTCCCCGTGGACTTGGGCGCGGCCTCCGGCTTCACCCACTTCCGGACGGGCACCGAGGACGGGCGCTTCGGCGCGGGCCCGGGCGAGCGCTTCGACGCGGGAGGTGGTACGGAGGCGCGCTTCGGCGCGGACGCAGGAGCCCGGTTGGGCTCAATGCCCAGAAACCGAGCAATCTGCTCCAGCAGCTCCGCCTGCCGGCCCATCAGCTCGGTCTGCCGGCCCATCGCCTTCCCCACCCCCTCCTCCACCGCAGCCTGAATGGCACTCTTCATGTCGTTCTGCATGTGCTCTCGCTCGCTTTCCTGGCGGACCACCCGGCCCGCATATTCTTCAACACGACAGACAGCCTCTTGCACTCACGCTACACCAAGGAGTCCGAGTGTTCGGACTCCCGTCTCAGAATGAAGCCTTCACCTCACGCCAGCGCTCGCGCTGCGCTTCCCACGTCCCCGCGTGTGCAATGGCCCGGAGGACTCGCTCGCTGAGGGGCTCCTCACCCTCCACGGCCTCGAGGAACAGCACCTCCTCCTGGATGTCGGGCGCCAGCAACCGCAAGTCCAACAGGTGCGTCACACGCGCCCGGGTAAAGCCCAGTTGACCGGCGACGTCCGCTGCGCTCGCCACCAGTCCCCGCTCAATGACGGACTCCACATGGTGCGCCAGCGCCAGCATCCGCGCGACGTGCGCGGGCCTTCGCGCCACTTCTCGCGGCGACGGTGGCGCCCCCTCTCGGAAGCGCACCTTCGAGCGATGCACGCGGTGGAAGTGCGCGCTGACGAGGCCGGCCTCCGCCGGCAGTAACTCGGGACTCGCGCTCACGCTGCCGCCTCCTCGCGCGCGGGCGCTGTCGACTCACCGGCATGGGACAGGTAGACGTCAACCTGCCCCGTCGCCTCGTTCACCACCACCCGGCCAACGAGGGCTCGCAGCAGGCGCCCACGGTTTGTCGCCGTCAGGGCGTCCCACACCGCGTCGAAGTCCGCCAGGGCCTGGGCCACCCACTCCGCCTCCACCTTCTCCCTCTCCATGGCGTCCAGGGCGCGCTCCACCTCCGCCAACCGCTTCCTCATGCCGGCGACTTCCTCTTCCGCAGCCGTCAGCTTCTCCTCCAGGAGGCGCCGGGCGGGGCCCTCCAGTTTGGCGAGGGAGTCCACCCACTTCCCGGACTCCCCAGCGCGCTTGCCCAAATCCTTCGGAAGCTGCGCGCGCTCGGCGCGTAGGGCCTTGTGCTTCTCCTCCATCCGCGCCGTGAGGCGGGCGTGTACCTGTGCCGCGAAGCCCTCACCTACCGAAACCTCCCTCAGCCGCGCGACGACGAAGTCCTCCAAGGCGGCTGCCGGAAGGGAAGCAGCCCGGCACCCCTCCTTCCCCTGCTTGTCCCGGGTGATGCAGCGGTAGTAGCGGTACTCACGCGCTCCCTTGCGCGTGCTGCCGGGCGTCATTGCCTCGCCACACAGGCCACAGCGCAACAGGCCTCGCAGCACGTAGTCAGGGTTGCGCCCGTGGTACTGGATGCCGGGGCCACGGCCCTCCAGCATGTCCTGCACCTGATGGAAGGTGGCCCTGTCCACGATGGGCGAGTGCTCTCCCGGGTGCATCTCGTCGCCATACGGCACGAAGCCTGCGTACAGGGGACTCCTCAAGAGGCGCAGCACATCCTGCGTCGTCCATTTCCGAGCCGCGCGCGTGGCACCGCTCTGGGCCTCGTGCCGCTTCGTCTTGCGCCCCACCTCGTTGAGGAGGCGCGCCACCGTCGAGGCCTGCTGGTGCTGGAGGTACAGCTCGAAGGCCTCCCGCACCACCGTCGCCTCGTACTCATTCACCACGAGGCGCTTGTCCTTCACGTCGTAGCCCAGCGGAGCGCGTCCCCCCGTCCACAGTCCCTTACGGCGCGCGGCGGCTACCTTGTCCCGCGTCCTCTCCGAAATCATTTCCCGCTCGAACTCGGCGAAGGACATCAGCATGTTCAGCGTCAGCCGCCCCATGGCGTCCGCCGTGCTGAAGTTCTGCGTCACCGAGACGAAGGAAGCGCCCGCTGTGTTGAGGCGCTCCATGACTTTCGCGAAGTCGAGGAGGCTGCGGGAGAGGCGGTCCACCTTGTACACCACCACGACGTCGACCCGGCCCGCGTCGACGTCCTGCAGCAGCCGCTGGAAGGCGGGCCTCTCCATGTTGGCGCCGGTGAAGCCACCGTCGTCGTAGCTTTCATCCACCAACGTCCAGCCGGGCTGGCGCTGCACGTAGGCGACACAGGACTCTCGCTGGGCGTCCAGCGAGTTGAACGCCATCTCCAGGCCCGCCGCAGTGGACTTGCGCGTGTAGACGGCGCAGCGCTTCGCGTCCGTGGGTGGCGACTTGCTCTTCCTCATGGCCCCTCCGAATCCCCGGGCGACGGTTCCCGTGGCTCGACGCTCGGCGCCGGCTTCTGCCCGGCGAGTTGCTCCGCCACCGTCACCAGCCGCTCCAGGTTGTCGTTGAGGCGCCGCAGCTCTCGGACGAGCTGCGGCATCGTCGTCTCGTAGAAGCGCTGGCCCATGTACGTTTGAAAGAAGGCGGGGCCACTCATGACGTCACCGCCTTCGAGCCGCCGGCCTTGAGCCCGAAGAAGGTGAAGCCATTCCAGGCCGTGCCCGAAATCAGCTTGGCCACGGAGGAAAGGCTGCGGTGAAGCTGCCCCTCGTATTCAATTCCGTCCTCGCGCACCGTCACCCGGTGCTGCGTGCCCTTGAACACGCGCGTCAGCACCGTGCCCGGCGAGGGCAGGCGCGCGTCGCGCCCGTCCGCAGTGGCTGCGCGCACGTCCGCAGGGGCTGGAGGAGGCGGCGCGGAGGGCTTCGTCTCCTCCACCTGCCGCATCCGCCAGCGCTCGGGGAGCTTGTCACCCAACTCCGAGATGCGTGCGACGGCGCGCGAGGAGAGGCCCCCTCCGGCCAGCTCCTGAATGCGGAAGGAGAGGCGCTTCTTCAGGTAGTCCCGGTTCCGACTGCGCGTGGGCTCGCCGTACACCTCCAGGTACTTCTCCGCCAGCTCCGGCACCGACATGCTGGCCAGCGCGGCCAGTTGCTGCGGCAGACCCGCCAACTGCTGGCGCGCGGCCTGCGCAGCCCCCTTCTTCGCCATGGTGTTGTCTCCTTCGTCCGGGGCGGCACGCCCTCGGGCGCAAACCATGGACGCTCTGTCCCCAGAAGAAGACAAGTCGAGAGTCCGCGCCTCAGCCATGCGCGCTCTCCTCCGCGCTCCACGCGGGCGCCTGTCGTTGCGGCTGCGCATGTCGACGCAGCCACAACTCCCAGAGGGCATCGGCGAGGACGTCCACCGCGTCGTCCTGGCGCTGCTGCGGGGTGCTGGAGCGCCCCCCGGCTGAAACCTCAACCTCATGCTGATTCGACATCCGCGTATCCATCGTCATGACAAAGGCCCGAGAGCGAAATCGAGGGGACACATGGCACCCGCAGCACTCCCGCCAGGACGACGCCACTCGCCAAACGAGAAACACCGCGCATCGCA
>NZ_JABXEM010000328.1:0-11379 GCF_013372595.1 Myxococcus sp. AM011 | reverse complement strand
TGGCGGGGGATGGGGGTCTGGGCGTGGCGGCCAGCATCGCCACCAGCGCGAGCACGACCTTCATCGGTTGTCCCACCGGAAGGAGAGCGCCTTCACCGTGCCCGAGCCCAGTCGCTCATTGAGCTGCGCGCACAGGGAGGTGGCCTCGGCCTCCAGGGTGCGGGCCCACTCGGCGCTGGTGACGGCGATGAGGAGGGTGCCACCCTCCAGCGCTCGGGGAGCGCTATGGCGGGCGATGTGTGCTCCCACCACCGCGGCCCACACGGGTGTCAGGGCATGCCCCCGGCCTGACTCACCCGCGAGGCGAGCCAGGACGCGGGGTAGCAGACTCTCCAGGGACTTGGGCTCGCCACGGGCCATCGCGCGCGATGATGATTCGTGAGAACCTGAAAGCCAACCTCCTGTTGCGTGACGAGGGCGAAGAGCGGGCGGCCGGGTCCGACGGTGTCCAGCGAGAGGGCTTCAGGGCCCTCGCGCGCCGTCGCGCGACGCGCGTCGTACCTGTATGGTCTTGGGCGTTCCGCCCCCCGGGAGCCGCACCGTATGAGCCCCTCGCTTCGTCCCCTCCTGCTGACAGCCCTCGTGTGTGCCCTGGGGGCGCTGGCCGGCTGCGGGATGAGCTCCGACACGCCCTTCGGAATCCCAGGCGACAACAAGCCGCTGCCGGGGCCCTGCGCGGTGGACCAGGACTGCCCGGATCCGGCGCTCTTCTTCTGCAACACCGCGCAGTCCCGCTGTGAGCCCGCCTGTCGGAGTCGCTCCGACTGTGAGGAGGACCGGCGCCAGCAATACGCATTGGCGATGTGCGACAACCCGATGGGCTGTCAGTGCGACATGAACCGGTGCGTGGTGGGGCTGTGCGCCACGGACGTGGACTGTGACGGGGATCAGGTCTGCCGCAACGGAGCGTGTGTCGCTCCCCCGGCCAAGGAGGTCGCCGCGTCGTGCCAGGTGACTCCGGAGGTCGTCGTGGGCAGCCCGGGGATGTCCGTCGTCTTTGGCGTGTGGGTGAAGGACGCCGCGGGACAGCCCGTGGTGCCGCACGAGGGCACGACGTGGTCCGCCCTGTCGCCGATGGTGACGGGCGGTGGCAGCGGAGCCCGTGCGGCCTTCACGCTGAAGGCGTCCGGCACCGAGCGCGACGTGGTGGAGGCGCGGGTCGGCTCTGTTGTCTGCCGTGCCCGCGTCACGGTGTTGAGTCCGGACGTGCCGGAGGGTGGGGTGAGGGTGCTGGTGGTGGACGAGTTGACGGGACGTCCGGTGCCGCTGACCACCATCGCCGTGGCGGACGTGGGAGGAAAGCCCCAGGCCTCCGCGCTGACGGGGCTCGATGGCGCCGCGTGGGTACCCGCTTCGGGCACCGTGGCGCTGTCCGCCTTCCACCCGGACTTCGGCTACCTCACGCTGGCCCGCCATGACGTGGAGGAGCACCGCGATGTCCGGATGACGCTGCGGCGCAACCCGGTGGACTTCTCTGGCGGCGTGCGGGTGGACTTCGCAGAGGCGCGCATCGGCACCGTCGCGACGCCCACGCTGCGGCTGGGCATGACGGGCATGTCGGTGCCGGGGCTCTTCTCCGAGCTGTCGTCGGGCACCTTGCTGGGCTTCGAGCGGGAGGTGGAGGTGAGCGCGGGCGGCACGCGACGCCTGCCCCTGCCGTCGGGCACCTCGCTCTGGTTGGAGGGCGGCGCGCCAGCTCCGACCTTCGCGCCCGGCGCGGCGGGCGTTTGTGATTCCTCCCTGGCCGGGGTGTTGGAGCCGGAGCTGGCCATCCTGTCGGGGACGTGCGGCACCCGCTCGGCCTGGGCGTTGACGGGCAGCGTGCCGGTGGCGGAGCTGCCCCTCAATGCGCTGGAGCCCGGCGCGGATCCACTGCTGACGCTGGGGCGCCTGTTGCCGCTGTCCCCGCGCTTCTACTCGTCCGTGGCGCGAGATACCGCCTTCCACCTGGTCCCCACGCCGGGGCTGGACACGGGGACTCCGAGGCCGGACACCGTGACGTATTCCGAGCGCGTGTCCCTGGACTTCGAGGGCGTGCGACTGGCGTTCCCCTTCGCCGTGCGTGTCCCGGAGCTTCCCCGCTATCGGGGCGCGTACCTGGACCGGGCCTATGTGTTGAGCACCGTGGTGGCGCCGGGGCGAGGGCTCGTGCCGCTGGGCCTGGGAGCCGCCGCCAACGTCGCGCCCGCGGATCCGAACACGGATGCGGACGGGCGACTGGGTCGCTCCGGCGTCGTCGCGCTGCGCATGGCGCCCGCGCACCATGGCCTGGAGGGGCAGCCCTACCGACTCCTGGTGGGGGCCACGTCCCGCGCCGCTCAAGACGATGCCGCCGCGGGAATGGCCTCCGGCTTCGTCGTGGCGGACCTGCCTGCCTTGAGCTTCGACCCTCTCGGGGAGCGCCCCGTGGAACCGGGCGTGGACTTCCTCCCCATTCCAGAGGACGCCCGCTACAACTTCGACTCCAGCGAGTCCCAGGGCCTGCGAGGGCGTGAGCTGCGCGCCGACATCGAGGAGCCCGCCACGCTCGTCCGCGTCGTCTTCACCGACCGCCTCGGGCGCCGCTGGACGGTGCTGGCATCTCCCGAGGAGGTGGCGGACGGCATCCGCGTCCCGGGCGTTCCCGTGGGACTGGAGGACCGGACCTATTTCGGCGACCACCTGGGCTCGCGCGCGCTCCTGCGCGTGGAGGTGCTCCAGGTGACGGGGAGGGATGCGCGAGATGTCCTGGGGCCCTCCCGACTGGCGGCGGCGGATGGCCCGGGGTTGGACCACGTGGGAGACCTGACGCGCGCGGCGTCGTCGCTGGACGTGGGGCGCCCGGAGGTCAGGTGGCTCTATCCGGAGCTGGAGGGACAGCGGCTCAGCCGAGGCAGCGCCGTGCGAGTGCGTGTCACCGGCTTCCGCCCCGGCGTGAGCGCGGAGGCCGACGGCCGCGTTCGTGTCGTGATACGGGGGGGCGCCAAGGGCTGTGAAGGAGTCCTGGTGAGCGACTCCGCCGTGTCCGCGACGGGCGAAGTGCAGCTCCAGCTCCCCGCGAGCTGCTCCGGCTTGGGGGTGCTGCTGGTGGCCGCGCTCCAGGACGCAGACGGCTCGCTGCTGCGTCCCCCCGTCGCCGCCACGAGGGCCGTGGACATCCCGTAGCGGGGGATGGAGGACGACGTCGCTGGTTGGGTGTCGATGGGCGAAGATTCCCTACCTGGAGTCTCGCTCTGTGATTCGCTTTCTGGATTTGCAGGGTGGTAGCGTCTCGTGGGTCGGTTGCTGGAGGAGCGGTGCAGAAGGAAACGGTCGTCACGGTCATCTCGAAGATCTCCGACCGGCCGGTCAACCTCGACGCGGCTCTGGTGGTGATCTACGGATTGGATCTGGGTCGGAAGTTCGATTTGACGGGCGAGGAGACGCTGATTGGTCGCTCGTCGAAGTGTGACATCCAGATCGACCAGGAGTCGGTGAGCCGCAACCACGCCGCCATCTCGAATACCCGCGAGGGCGTGAAGATTCGCGACGCGGGCTCCACCAACGGCACGTTCATCAACGACGAGCTGGTGGAAGGCGACCGCGAGCTGCGCAACGGCGACCTGGTGAAGATTGGCCGCACCATCTTCAAGTACATCGCGGGCGGCAACATCGAGGCCGCGTACCACGATGAGATCTACCGGCTGACCACGATGGACGGCCTGACGCAGATCTACAACCGCCGCTACTTCGACGAGCAGTTGGATAGGGAAATCTCCCGCAGCCGCCGCTACGAGCGCGTGTTGTCGCTGGTGCTGGTGGACATCGACCACTTCAAGAAGGTGAACGACAAGTTCGGGCACCTGGCGGGGGACTCGGTGCTCAAGCAACTGGCGTCCACGGTGCGCACGCGCATCCGGCGTGAGGACGTCTTCGCGCGCTATGGCGGAGAGGAGTTCGCCATCCTGCTGCCCGAGGTCGCCCTGGTGGGCGCGCGACAGCTCTCCGAGAAGGTGCGGCGCCTGGTGGAGAAGCAGCGCTTCGAGTTCGATCGCCAGCCCATCCCCGTCACCATCTCCCTGGGCGTGGCGGTGTTGGACCCTCACCACCGCGAACCCGGAGACCTGGTGCGCGCGGCGGACGAGAAGCTCTTCGAGGCGAAGACGGGCGGCCGCAACCGCGTCATCGCCTGAGGCGGCGGCCCGAGGTTCGGCTCAGCCGGCGAAGACGGAGCGGCGCTCCCGCAGCAGCGTGTGGATCATCCCCTGGATGGCTTCGCGCGTGCGCTCGGTGAGGCGACCCACTTCGCCCAGGTCATCCGCGGCTTCGGGAGAGAGGCCGTCCATGGCGATGGGCTCGCCGAAGCGGATGCTCCACTTCGCGGGAAGGGGGCCCGGCGGTGTGAGCGGCACGTAGGGCAGCCCGAGGAAGCCCGCGGGGATGCGCCCGAGCAGGGGCGACGTCTCCTCCGCGCCGACGATGGCCACCGGAACGATGGGCGCTCCAGTTCGAAGGGCGAGCTTCACGAAGCCGCCGCGTCCGAAGCGCTTGAGTCGGTAGCGCTCCGCGAAGGGCTTGCCGAGACCCTGATAGCCCTCCGGGAAGACCACCAGCGGGCGCTGCTCGTCGAGCAACCGCAGCGCGTTCTCCGGGCACGCGCGCACGGCGCCGAGGCGGTTGAAGAGGGTGCCCAGCACGGGCGCGTGGAAGATCTGATCCTCCACCAGCCAGCGCGACTCACGCAGGTCGGGGCGCTCGCGGGCCAGGGTGAGCGACATCACCAGGCCGTCATAGGGAAGGGCGCCCGAATGGTTCGCCACGAGGATGACCGCGCCCCGGGGGATGTGGTCCGTGCCCTGGGCGGCGACGCGCCAGTACTGGCCATAGAGGAAATCCAGCACGGGCTCCAGTCGCTGCACGAGCGAGGGGTCCTTGCCGTACTCGTCCAGGTGGGAGCCTCCGCCCGTGCCCAAACCGGCGCGCACGGCGTCCAGCATGCCGTTCATCGCGCCCCAGGCGCGGCCCAGGCCCTCACTGGCCAGGGCCTGTCCGGCGATCTCCCTGGCCAGGGACAGCATGCCGGTGGCGCGCTGTGCGAGCGGGCGAGGGCCGTCTGGAACGGACGATGCGTCGCGCGCCGCGTGCTCGTCACCGGAGGTGGACACCAGGGACAGGGGGCCTCGGCGGCTGGGAGGGAACTCGTCGCGCGTCGCGTCTGGCATTTCCACCTCCGGCTCCGGGGAGGAGCGGGTTTTCGAGAGGGGCAGGGCGGACCGCTCCCACGCGTCGTCGGGTTCGTCCGGCGTCTCGTCGAGGTCAGACAGCTCCAGCACGGCGCCAGCGAGGTACTCATGGGGCGCGTCGAGATTGGAGCGCTCCTCGGTGTCGCCCTCGTCCAGGGTGTTGTTCGCGGCGCGTTCCTCCAGGGCGTCCCTGGCGCGAGGGGCGCTGTCGCGGCGATTCATCACTTCCACGACGGCCAGCTCGGCGGCGCTCTCGGCGACCTGCTCGGCCACGGTGGCGGCGAGTTCGCGCTCGCGCTCCGGACGGCGGGAGGAGGGGCTGTGGTCCAGGACCTCTTCCACCGCGGCCCCGGCCAGCTCGGTGGCCAGCTCCGTCGCGAGGAGTCTGTCCACGGGCTCGTCCGAACCGTCGCGGCGGTCCATCGCGACGTCCACGGCGTGCTTCGCGGTGACCTCGGCCACTTCGGCGGCGAGGGCTTCCGCGAGGGCGTGGTCCACTTCTCGTTGCTGGGGCGTCCGCTCGCCGCTCTTGTTGGCCACGGCGGGGGCTCGCGCGGGTGGAGGCTCGCGCGGAGTCACTGGAGCTGCGGGCTCGCGCAGGGGTTCGACTTCAGTCGAGTCCGGCGTGGAAGGCCCGGCCGTGGACACCTTCGCGCCGGACTGTCTCTTCAGCGCGGCGGGCTCGACCTTGGTCGAGTCTGGCGAAGAGGGCCTGGCAGTGGACGCACTCGTGCCAACCTTCGCACGGGACTGTCCCTGGGCTCCTTCCGGACGGGCCGGTGCTTTCCCTGAGTGAGAACCCTGTTCGTGCTTCGCCTTGCCGTGCTTCACGGGGACGCTGGCCTGCGCACTCGCGCCGCCCCGCGCGGACGTGCCTTGCTTCGCTCCCGTCGCCGACGGCGCGCCCTTCGACTTCGCGGGTGCGGGCTTCCCGCGGGTGGGCTTCTTCGCTCGGCCCTTGTCCGAGGTGCCATTGCCATTGCCGGCGTGGGCCGCGCGTGCGGACGTGGCCTTCTTGTCGTCGGAGGTCTCGCGCTCGGAGGGCGAGCGGTCCTGCTTCGCCTGGGTGCCGGGCTTCGCTTTCGCGCCATCGCGAGCGGCGGCTCCGCGCTGGAAGGGATCGTTCCCGAGGACACCCTTGGCCATCTCTAGCTCCTCTTGAGCGCCGCCGCGGCGTCCCTGACGTGGTGGAAGGGGATGAAGCCGAGGGCGGACTCGGCACGCTCACCGTCCGCCACCCACGAGTAATGGATGTAGTCGAGAAGGGCCACGGGCAACGTATCCGCTCCCACCACATCCAGCGTGTGGAGTGCGCCACGGAACAAAGGCCCTGGCAGGGGAAGCGGGCGAGCACCCGCCTGTCGAATGAGGCCGGACAGCGGCAGCACACCCCGGCCCACGATGTTGAACTCCCCGGACGTCTCCGCCCGCAGCGCCAGATGCAGCGCGCGCCCCGCGTCCTCCTCATGCAGCCCCTGCCACAACGGGTCGAACCCCAGCAGCGTGGGGACCACCGAGGTGCGCGTCAGCAGTCGCGTGACGGGACTCTCGAAGGTCGGCCCGAGCACCGGCGCGAAGCGCAGCACCAGCACGCGCATGTCCGGGTGCCGCTCGCGGAAGGCTCGGACCTGTCCCTCCACCTCCACCTTGTCGGTGACGAAGCGGCTGAGCGGACAGCCCTGCAGCGGCGAGTCCTCGCGCATCAGCGCCGGATTGTTCCCCCGCGCGCCGTAGACGGCGGTCATCGACGGCACCACCAGCCTGGGCAGCTTCGCCCGGCCCGCCGCCGTCAGCACGTTCATGGTGCCGATGACCTCCAGCTCGTGCGCCAGGGAGCCGTTGCGGATGGGGCCGAAGAGGAACGCCAGGTGGTAGAGCGCGTCCACGGGGCGCTCGGCCAATGCGTCGGTGAGCTCGCTCTCGGCGTCGTGCCGGGTGAGGTCCACCTGGTGGAACTCCACCTTCGCACCCTCTGGACGCGCGACGTCCAGCACGAGGATGCTCTCCACGTCGGGATCCCGCTCGAGCCGGGGCAGCAACAGCTTCCCGTACTCGCCGCTGGCTCCGGTCACCGCGACGCGCAACCGCCCCTTGCCTGGTCGTGACACGTCCATACCCAAGGTCTCCTGTTAGCCCAGCCGCCTGGGAATGTCAGCCTGCACCCGTCTTGGTTTGCTGGACAACGTCCGCTCCGTGGCGGAGGGTGGACGATTGCCATGGCTCGCATCGCACGTCTCTCTGACGTCCTCATCAACAAGATCGCCGCCGGTGAGGTGGTGGAGCGCCCCGCGTCCGTCGTGAAGGAGCTGGTCGAGAACTCGCTGGATGCGGGCTCGAGCACCATCCGCGTCGACCTGGCCGGTGGGGGCGTGGACCGCATCATCGTGTCCGACGACGGACACGGCATGGGCCGCCACGACGCCACGCTGTGTCTGGAGCGTCACGCCACCAGCAAGCTGCGGGAGCTCGACGACCTCTTCCACATCGACTCCATGGGCTTCCGGGGTGAGGCCGTGCCCGCCATCGCCTCCGTGTCCCGCTTCTCCCTCCACACCGCGGAGGTGGGCGCGGACGTGGGCACCCGGGTGTCGCTGGAGGGTGGGGTGGACCCGCTCATCGAGGACGCCCCGCCGCGCACCGGCACCGTCACCACCGTGGAGGACCTCTTCTTCAACGTGCCCGCGCGCCGCAAGTTCCTGCGTCGGGGCGACACGGAGCTGAAGCACGCCGAAGAGGCCGTCGTCCGCCTGGCCCTCGCCAACCCGGAGGTGGGCTTCTTCGCCACCCACGAGGGCAACGAGCTGTTCTCCAGCGCCGCCTGTCCCGAGGACCCGCGCGAGCGCATCGCCGCCGCGCTGGGCCCCGCGGCCCACCCGCACCTGTTCCCCGTGGAGGAGCGCCGGCTGGGCGTCAGCGTCACCGGCTACGCGGCCTCGCCCGAGTTCACCTTCCCCAACGCGCGCGGCCTCTACACCTTCGTCAACCGCCGCTACGTGCGGGACAGGGGCCTCATCGGCACCATCCAGCGCGCCTACCAGGACTTTCTCGCGGCGGGCCGACAGCCCGTCGTCGTCCTGCACATCGACGTGGACCCCATCGCGGTGGACGTCAACGTGCACCCGCAGAAGCTGGAGGTCCGCTTCTCCGACGCGCGGGGCGTGCAGGAGGCCATCAGCGCCGCGCTCAATCGGATGCTGCGCGCCGCTCCGTGGTTGGGCGCGGGCGCGGACCCGAATGGCCCGGGCGGGAATCAGCCCCGCGACGCCGCGCACTACGCGCACGCCGTGGAGCGCTTCCTCACCCGCGCGCAGGAGGCCTCCTGGGGCGCGCCGCTGCCCACCACGATGGACTCGGCCGGGAGCCCCCTGTCCGGCGCACCTGGGCCCATGGTCGGGATTCCCTCGCCGCTGCCCTTTGGCGCGGTGGGGCGCCCGCCCGCGTTCGGAGAGGCCCAGCCCCAACTCAACGAGGCCCCTCCGCCGGGCTACTTCGCCGCGCTGCGCCCCATGGGCCTGCTCGGCGGACGCTTCCACCTGTGCGAAGGACCCGGCGGCACGCTGGTGGTGTTGGATCCTCACGCGGCGCTGGAGCGGACCCGGCTGACGTCCTACCTGCGCGCGCTGGACGACGCGAAGGGGCCTCCCGCGCCCTCGCTCTTCGGCACCACGTTGGAGTTCCCGGTGCAGGTGGCCAAGGCGCTCGTGGAAGGGCGCGAGGCCCTGGCGCGGCTGGGCGTGGACGTGGAGCCCTTCGGCGGCACGACGGTGGCGCTGAAGACGGTGCCCCCGGGCCTGGAAGGCGCGGATGCACGCTCGCTCCTGGAGGCGCTCGCGCGCGCGCTGCCCCCCAAGGGCGCCGCGTTGGATTCCGTCACGCTCGCGGAGGGCGTGCGGGTGATGGCGTGCCATGCCGCGCGCAAGGCCGGCGCCGTGCCGCTCACGGACGCGCAACTGCGCGCGCTGTTGGGCGAGCTGGACAGGGCCGACTTCCACCCGCCCTGCATCCACGGCACCGTCGTGGTGTTGGAGATGCCCCTGCTGGAGCTGGAGCGCCGCGCCCGCTGAAGGGAAATCTCCCAGTCCCTCCGCGCCCTTGCGAGGCCGGAAAATTGACCCGTGGGAGGCCGCTGCTACGGTGCGCCACACGCCTGTAGCACACGCGGCGGACCGGGCATGGACGGCCGGGAACGGGAGCGACCCCATGCGCGGAGTCATCACCCTGCGGGACGTGGTGTGCAACCTGGGCGTGGTGCTCCGTGAGTTCGGCGCGCTGTGTGTCGTCCGCTGTCTGGTCGCCTCGCTGCGCCGCCAGCGGACGACGTTCCTCGAAATCGCCGTGCGCCCCAAGCGCCCCTGACCTTCGCCCCCGAGTCCCCGCTTCGATGCTCCGTCGACTCCTGTTGCCACTCGCCCTGTTGTCCGCCGCCCCCGCCTTCGCCCAGGAAGAAGACGACGACGTGCCCACCTCGCTGGATGGCGTGGGCCGCATCACCGTGCAGGGCGGCTGGCGCGTCACCTCCAACGAGACCTTCTACAAGGGCTGGTACGCCGAAGAGGCCAACGCGGGACTGACGCGCGCGAAGAAGACGGCGGGTGGTCCATTCGGTATCGCCACCTTCGCGTACGCGGTGTCGGACCTGTTGGAGCTGGGCATCGACCTGTTCGCCTCCGGCTCCCGCCTGTACGTCACCGACCCGGGCGCGCCCGGAGAGGGGCCCTTCGAGCGACGCATCGACACCCTGGCCTACGGCGCGATGCTCGGCCTGCGCTTCCAGACGGTGCTCCCCGAAGTCGGCCCGTACGGGCTCGTTCCCTTCCTGGGCCTGTCCACCGGGCCCACGCTCATCAGCTCGACGCGACAGGGAGAGGAGGTGCGGGAGAAGACGACGCAGGCCTGGGCGGGTGTCCTGGGCACGACGTGGCGCTTGTCTCCTCGCTGGGGCCTCACCGCCGAATACCGGTTCATGTTCCTGCGCGGCCCGGTGGGCCCGGAGTCGGTGAAGATCGGCTCGTTCAGCATGGGCGGGAACTGGCTGTCCCTGGGCGTGACGTACACTTTTCCGCCCGAGCCATCTCGCGGACTGCCGGGCTCGGGCTTGTAACCTCGCAGAGCGAGCAGGCGTGGACATTGGAAGGTTGTTTGCTCCCGGAAATGTGACAGAGCCTCCGTGTTGTTCCGGTGCGGAAATTGTCGCCGTATGACCGGGAGAACTCCTTACGATGCGCGAATCGGCCGAGATCGTTACCGGGCCCAGGAAGATGTCCATGCCAGAGCAGGCGAAGACCGAGATTGATAAGGAATTGGCGGACCTCCGCCGCGAAGTCGTCGAGGCCCGCAACCTCGTCATCAAGAGTGACAACCTGCTGAAGAACCTCCACGCGGAGGTGAAGGCCGTAGGCAAGCGTCACGAGGACTTCCAGAAGCGGCAGTGGATTTCGTCCGCCGCGGCCTACGTGCTGTTCGCGGTCATCGCGGTGGGTGCGGCGGTGATGATCACCAGCGCGCGCAGCTCCAGTGCCACCGGTGAGCGGGAGCGCCTGGAGAAGATGGTCGCGGACCTGACGGGCCAACTGGAGAAGCAGCGCTCGGACACCTCCGCGCACCAGACCGCGCAGCGTGGCGCCGCCGAGGTCTACAAGATGATGACCTCGCTGCCCGGTGACGAGCGGCTCAAGGGCATCGACGCGCTGATGAAGCTCGACACCTCGCGCCTGAGCACCCTGGAGCGCCAGGCCCTCAATGACCGGGCCACGTCCCTGCGCCGCGAGACGGGCGACGCCGCCTTCGAGCGCGGCAAGATCGCCTTCCGCAAGAACGAGATGGACCAGGTCGTCTCGGAGATGGAGCGCTTCCTGGCCATGAACCCGCCGCAGGAGCAGTCGCTGGACGCGTCCTTCTTCCTGGGCACCGCGTACAACCAGCTGCGCAAGCACGACAAGGCCGTGCCGCTGCTGGCGCGCTTCGTCGAGGGAGACCGCAGCTCCAAGACGCGTGACTACGCCATGCTGCTGCTGGCCCAGTCGTACCAGGAGGTCGGTCAGATGGAGAAGGCGCTGGAGACCGCGCGTGACGCGGCCGGTGCCTACCTCAACAGCCAGTACCAGCCCCAGTTCCGCAGCCGCATCGCCATGGTGAAGCGCGCCATGAGCGGCAACACGGAGGCCGCTGGCCCCGCGCC
>NZ_JABXEM010000327.1:0-11582 GCF_013372595.1 Myxococcus sp. AM011 | reverse complement strand
GCTACACCCACCCCACCCCTGTCCAGGCCCGGGCGTTCCGGCCCGTGATGGAGGGCAAGGACCTGATTGTCCGCAGCAAGACTGGCACCGGCAAGACGGCCGCGTTCGGCCTGCCGTTGTTGGAGAAGATTCCCGCGGATGAGAAGCGCGTGCGCGCCCTCATCCTCTGCCCCACGCGCGAGTTGGCGATGCAGGTGGCGGACGAGCTGCGGTCCCTGGGCAAGAACAAGGGCGTGAAGGTGGCGGCCATCTACGGCGGCGCCTCCATGAAGCAGCAGGAGGACGCGTTCGAGGAGGGCACGCCCATCATCGTCGGCACGCCCGGCCGCGTGTTCGACCACATCAACCGGGGCAACCTGAAGCTGGACGGGTGCGACCACGCGGTGCTGGACGAAGCCGACGAGATGCTCAACCAGGGCTTCTACGAGGAAGTCACCCGCATCCTCGACCGTCTTCCGAAGGCGCGCCAGGTGCTGCTCTTCAGCGCCACCGTCCCCACGGACATCCAGAACCTCATCGCCCGGTACACGACGAACGCGGAGACGCTGCTGTTGTCCGGCGACGTCTTCACGGTGGAGCACATCCACCACGTCCGCTACGACGTGTCGGACGCCTTCCCCAAGCCGCGCAACCTCATCTACATCCTGGAGAAGGAGGAGCCGCCCAACGCCATCATCTTCTGCAACACGCGGGATGACACGGCGCTGGTGACGGCGGTGCTCAACCGCAACGGCTTCGACGCGGAGCTGCTCAACGGAGACCTGCCGCAGAAGGAGCGCGAGCGGGTGATGGGCAAGGTGAAGCGCGGCGAGGTGGCCTTCATGGTCGCCACGGACATCGCGGCGCGCGGCATCGACATCTCCGGCCTCGAGTACGTCATCAACTACTCGCTGCCCGAGGACCCGGCCGTGTACCTGCACCGCGTCGGCCGCACCGGCCGCATCGGAAACAAGGGCACCGCCATCAACCTCTTCTCCGGGCGCGAGCTGGCGACGTACACCGTGCTGGAGAAGAAGTACGGCATCAAGTTCGAGCGGCAGGAGATGCCCGCGCCCGAGGAGGCGATGCGCCTCTGGACGGAGCGCCACGTGCGCGAAATCCAGGAGGCCTCCGGCTCCTCCATCTTCGAGGGCTTCCTGCCCCTGGCCGCGCAGTTGAAGAACAAGCCGAACGCGGACGACCTGGTCGCCTTCCTGCTCAAGTACTTCTTCAGCCGCATGCGCATGGAGAAGGCCCAGCAGGCCCAGGAGACCGAGGGCCGCGAGCCCGCTCCCGCGCGCAAGACCGAGAGCCGGAGCGAGGGACGTGGACGCGGCGGTCGCGACGAAAAGCGCGAGCGCGGAGGTGAGCGTCGCGAGCGGAGTGGCGAGGACCGGCGTGAGCGGGGGGGCGAGAAGCCCATGGCCCGCCCGGAGCACCCGGACCGCGAGCGCCGTCCGCGTCGTGACGAGCCCCGTCGGGAGCGAGACGCGGGCGCCATCCGAGGCCCCGCGGCGCTGGAGGCGGGCCCTGGCGAGGTGAAGCTGTGGGTCAACCTGGGAACGGCGGACGGCCTGGGGCCGGGAAGCATCGCCACGGCCCTGGAAGACGCCGGCGCGCCGCTGGGGAAGATGGTTCGCGCGGAGCTGCGCCCCACCTTCGCATACGTGTTCGTCGCGGAGGACGACTCCCCGGGGTTCGAGGCGCTCAACGGCAAGCAGCACGGAGCCAAGACGCTGCGCGTGGAGAAGAGCAAGCCGCGCACCGAGCGCGAGCCCGGCACCCGTCCGCCCCCGTCTCCCGACGCGGGCCCCGGCGAGGTGAAGCTGTGGACCAACCTGGGCAGCGATGACGGCATGGACGAGGCGAAGCTGCCCGCCGCGCTGGAGGCCGCCGGTGCTCCCGCTGGCAAGGTGCTCAAGGCGCTGCTGCGTCCCACCTACGGCTACGCCTACGTGGCCGAGGCGGATGCGCCGGCCTTCGAGGCGCTCAACGGCAAGCTGCACGGCGACAAGCCGCTGAAGCTGGAGCGGCACCGTCCGCGCGGCTCGCGCGAGGAGCGTCGTCCCCGCCTGGAGTCGCTGCCGGACCTGCCGGGCCAGGTGCGCCTGTGGGTGGGCCTGGGCAGGCAGGACGGTCTGGATGAAGCGGGCGTCACCGCCGCGCTCGAGGCCGCCGGTGCTCCCGCTGGCAAGGTGGTGCGGATGGACCTGCGCCCGACCTACGCGTACGTCTTCGTCGCCGACGAGGACGCCGCCGGGTTCGAGACCACGCACGGCAAGCAGCACGGTGAGCGCACGCTGAAGGTCGAGCGCGCTCGCAAGAAGTAGGTCAGGTGGTTCTCCCCGGGAGGCACGTGCTTCCCGGGGCCGCCGCGACGGCGCACTGACTCAGGTCAGGCGCCTGACTTCTCCGCGGCCTTCCTGCGCCGGGCCCGGTGGTAGTGGGCGGTGCACAGGCCCCGGGCCAGCACGGGCCGCTCGCAGGTCGGCTCGCCGCAGCGCACGGGCTCCGGCCGCTGGGACCTCGCCGCGAGAGGCCCCGCGCTGAACATCATCTCAGCGACTTCCAGCATCCGGTCCACGTCCTGGCGCGACAGCCGACGGGCCCGGACGAAGCCCTCCAGCCGGTGGGCACCCGCGTCGTCCACGTCATCCAGGCGGAGCAGCTCCCACAAGGGCAGCTCCAGCGCGACGGCCACCTGGAGGAGCGTCTCGTAGCTGGGGCCTCGCTCTCCACGCTCCAGCAGTGAGGCGAAGGACACGGAGATGCCACACCGGGCGGCGAAGTCCTCCTGGGTGAGGCCCCGGCGCTCTCGAAGCGCGCGAATCCGACGGGCCAGGCCCTGCAGGTGTCCGTTCACCGTGGAAGCATCCGCAGGGCCGGGAGACATGGCAGTTTCCTATGGTAGCGCACCCCTTCTGTTAAGGTCTTTCGCGCGGGGCGGGACCTCTTGGACCCACCGCAGTCACCAGGAGCACTGCGAAACATGAGCGCCGTCGAGGGTACCAACTACTTCTTCCGCAAGGCCGCGCGGATCATGGACGTGGGCACCCCCATCGAA
This sequence comes from Myxococcus sp. AM011, assembly GCF_013372595.1. NCBI lineage: Bacteria > Pseudomonadati > Myxococcota > Myxococcia > Myxococcales > Myxococcaceae > Myxococcus > Myxococcus sp. AM011. Next base: position 8,539 of record NZ_JABXEM010000327.1, on the reverse strand, counting down.
ACGCTGCTCGCCACGCCGCTGCGCGAGGTGAAGGTCCAGGTCTCCATCGAGATGGACTCCGGCGAGATTCGCACCTTCCTCGGGTACCGCATCCAGCACGACAACAGCCGGGGCCCCATGAAGGGCGGCCTGCGCTACCACCCGGGCCTGGACCAGGACGAGGCCGCGTCACTCGCCTCGCTGATGACGTGGAAGACGGCCGTGGTGAATGTGCCCTATGGCGGCGCCAAGGGCGGAATCGCGTGCGACCCGTCTCAGCTCAGCATCAAGGAGCTGGAGCGGCTGACGCGAAAGTTCGTCGACCAGATTCAGGACGTCATCGGCCCCACGCGAGACATCCCCGCGCCCGACGTCAACACCAATCCCCAGGTGATGGCGTGGATCATGGACCAGTACTCGCGCTACCACGGCCACTCGCCCGCCGTCGTCACGGGCAAGCCGCTGGAGCTGTACGGCTCCAAGGGCCGTGAGGCGGCCACCGGGCGGGGCCTGTTGTACGTGTGCCGCGAAATCCTCCGCGACTTGAACCTGCCGGTGAAGGGCACGCGCTTCGCGATTCAGGGCTTCGGCAACGTGGGCAGCCACACCGCGCAACTCCTGTGGGAGGACGGGGGCGTGGTGGTGGCCGTGTCGGACGTGCTGGGCGGCGTGCGCAACCCGCAGGGCCTGGACGTCCCTTCCCTCTTCGAGCACGTCAAGCGCACCGGCACGGTGACGGGCTTCGGCGGCGGCACGGCGTGCACCAACGAGGACGTGCTCGCGGCCGACTGCGAGGTGCTCATCCCCGCGGCGCTCGGCCACGTGCTCACCCGGGACAACGCGAACGCGGTGCGCGCGCGCCTCATCATCGAGGGCGCCAACGGCCCCACCCAGCCGGAGGCCGACGAGGTCTTCGAGAAGCGCGGCATCTTCGTGGTGCCGGACGTGCTCGCCAGCTCCGGCGGCGTCACGGTGAGCTACTTCGAGTGGGTGCAGAACCTCCAGCACCTGTCCTGGGAAGAGGACCGCGTCAACGCGGAGCTGGAGAAGACGATGAAGGAGGCCTACGAGCGCGTGGCGCAGATTGCCCGCTCGCGGAAGGTCTCCATGCGGACGGCGGCCTACATCCTGGCCATCGGCCGGGTGGGCAAGGCCACCGTGCTGCGCGGCATCTGACGCGCTCGGGCGTGCCCGTTCGGGGCGCGGCCAGGCAAGCCTGCCGCATCGCGGCAACCCGGGACGGCGGACACCCAGGTGCTGACTGTCCCTTCCGAACGGGGCGCGCTTCCGCTACACGCGCGCCCATGGTCACCCTCCAGGACATCCTCGCCGCGCGGGAGCGTCTGCGCGACGCCATCCGCCCCACGCCCTGCCCCGCCTCGGACTACTTCACCGAGCGGACGGAGTGCGCGGCGGTGTACTTCAAGATGGAGAACCTCCAGCGCACGGGCGCCTTCAAGGAGCGCGGCGCGCTCAACAAGCTGCTGACGCTGACGGCGGAGGAGCGGAAGCGCGGGGTCATCGCCGCGTCCGCCGGCAACCACGCGCAGGGCGTCGCCTACCACGCGCGTCGGCTGGGGGTGAAGGCGACCATCGTCATGCCGGAGCGCACGCCGCTCATCAAGGTGTCGCGCACGCGGGATGACTATGGCGCGCGCGTGGTGCTCAAGGGCGCCAACTACGACGAGGCCTACGCGGAGGCGCTGCGAATCCAGCAGGACGAGGGGCTCGTCTTCGTGCACCCGTTCAATGACCCGCATGTCATCGCGGGCCAGGGGACGCTGGGGCTGGAGCTCCTGGAGCAGTGGCCGGACGTGGAGGTGGTGCTGGTGCCCATTGGCGGAGGCGGGCTCATCTCCGGCGTGGCGTGCGCGCTGAAGGAGAGCAAGCCGGGCATCATCGTGGTGGGCGTGCAGACGTCCACCATCGACAGCATGAAGGCGTCCATCGAAGCGGGGAAGCTGGTGGAGCTGCCCGCGGCGGGGACCACCATCGCGGATGGCATCGCCGTGAAGAAGGTGGGGGAGCTCACCTTCCCCATGGTGCGCAGGTACGTGGACGCGGTGGTGTCGGTGGACGAGGAGGAAATCGCGGCCGCCATCCTCACGCTGCTGGAGCAGGAGAAGAGCGTGGTGGAGGGCGCGGGCGCGGTGGGCGTGGCGGCGGTGCTCAACGGCCACGTCCCGCAGGCGAAGGGCAAGCGCACCGCCATCATCCTGAGCGGCGGCAACATCGACATGAACGTCATCAGCCGCATCATCGAGCGCGGCCTGGTGAAGGCGGGCCGCCTGGTCCAGTTGGAGGTGCGGCTGCCGGACCGGCCCGGGATGCTCGCTCGGCTGACGTCGCGCATCGCCGACCTGAGGGCCAACGTGGTGGACCTCCACCACGAGCGCGCCTTCTCCAAGGCGGGGCTGGGCGAGGCCATGGTGGAGGTGACGCTGGAGACGACGGGCCCTGCCCACATCCGCGAGCTGGAAAAAGCCCTGGAGGAGCTTGGCTGGCAGGTGGCCCGCAAGTAGCTGGGGTCTTGCGCGCGAGCGGCGGGGCTCGGCCATACTGGGGGCATGCGTTCCCTGTTCGTCGCGCTCCTGCTCGCCGCCTCGCCGCAAACGCCTGCCCAGAAGGCGAAAGAGCTCTCCGGGCAGAAGTCCTGGGAGGAGCTGTACCTGGCCTTCTCCTCCGGCGACGCGAAGGCGGTCCCCGAGGAGCAGCGGGCCACGGTGTCCGGCGCGCTGGTGAAGGGCTGCCAGGCGCTGATGAAGGACGACTCGGTGATGGCGTACTCCATGGGTGAGCGCGCCGTCCTGTACGAGGAGTCCGCGCCGGCCCTGCGTTGCCTGGCGAGCGCCGCGCAGAAGACGGAGCAGCGCGCGGCGGCCGAGTCCGCGCTGGTGAAGGGCGTGACGCGCTTCCCGAAGGACGGGAGCTTCCCGCTGGAGCTCGGCAAGCTGCTGCTGGAGGAGCAGGACTTCGTGGGCGCGCAGGCGGCGCTGGAGAAGGTGCCTCCCCGCGCGAAGGAGTCCGCCGAGGCGAAGAAGCTGCTCCAGACCGCCCGCCAGCACACGCTTCAGGAAGACGCGGCCCGCTCCGAGGCCACGCGCATCTCCCGGCGCCTCGGAAACGCCTCCGCGCAGCCCGGGCAGACACGGCCCGCGAGCGCGATGGGTGGCGATGAAGCCGCGGTGGTGTCGCTCGAGACGCGACCGGGGATGAGCGTCCGGGCACCCAAGGTCGGCTTCGAGTCCGGGGTGAGCGCCAATGGCATGCGGGTGCGCTCCAACAGCCGGTTCGTCATCAGCTACTTCAACAATGATCGCGACTTCGGCCAGCGCGCTGACTACGAGGGGCACATCGTCGAGATACTCACCGAGGCCTACCACTTCACGCGAGGCGTGCTGGGCGAGGCGAGAGAGTCCGCCGTGTCCGTCAAGCTCTACTCCGCCCAGGAGTTCGGCTCGGTCTTCGGCGGGCGCGCGGCGAGGATGGTGGCCGGGCGGTATTCCGACAATGGCATCGCCATCAACAACGCCATGGAGCTGACGAAGCAGACCAAGGCCACGCTCGTCCACGAGTACGTCCATGCCACGGTCGCCGATATCTGCGGCGGGGGCGACGGGGACATGGTCTTCCTGCCCATCTGGTTCAACGAGGGCCTGGCCATGTTCGTGGAGTGGAAGTACCTGGACGTCCCGGGCCCGGACATGGAGATGGTGGATCAGATGCGGACGGTACTGGCTGACCCATCCTTCGGTGGGCTCATCAGCGTCCGGCAGATGATGGACGTCGCCCCGATGAACACCCCCAACGCGCCCATGGCGTATGCCATCTCCGGACTGGCGGTCCAGGAGCTGATGCGCCGGGAGGGCGCCCACCGCCTGCTGACCCTCACCCGGGATGTGTGCAAGCGGAAGGTGCGGTTCGAGGCGGCGCTGAAGACCCACTACGGAATGACCCTGGAAGAGCTCGACTCGGAAGTCGAGAAGGTCGTCCGGAAGAGGTAGCTGCCGGGCAAGCGCGGTCCATTTGGTTTACCCCTCCCCGGGAGTCTCCTACACTCGGAGCCCCCCCATTTGCGCTGCGACGGTAACCGGGCAGTCCGCCGTCCGCAGCAAGGTGACGGATGTCGGACACGCGCGCAGCAATGAGAGAATTTCGCTTCCTCGACGAGAAGCGGAAGCTGGGAAGCCTGTCTCCCGTGGAGGAGGCGCGCTGGGGTGAGCTGCGTGGTCTCCTCGGCGTTCAGGACACCCCTGCGTCCGACGCCTCCACCTGGCAACAGCCGGAGGCCGCCCCCCAGGGCTACTACGGCGCCGATGGCCAGTGGTACGCCTACCCCGCCGGCTATGAGCAGCAGCCGCAGGGCTACTACGGCGCCGACGGCCAGTGGTACGCCTACCCCGCCGGCTATGAGCAGCAGCCCCAGGGTTACTACGGCGCCGATGGCCAGTGGTACGCCTACCCCGCCGGCTACGACCCGAACCAGGCCTACGACCCGAACCAGGCCTACGACCCGAACCAGGCCTATGCCCAGCAGCAGGGCTACGACCCGAATCAGGCCTATGCGCAGCAGGGCTATGATCCGAACCAGGCCTACGCGCAGCAAGGCTACGACCCGAACCAGGCCTACGCCCAGCAACAGGGCTATCCGCAGCAGGGCTACGACCCGAACCAGGCCTACGCGCAGCAGGGGTATGATCCGAATCAGGCCTATGCCCAGCAGCAGGGCTACGACCCGAACCAGGCCTACGCGCAGCAGCAGGGTTACGACCCGAACCAGGGCTGGCCCGCGGCGACTCCGGAGGCCCCGGCCGCCGACCCCGCGCAGCAGGCCTACTACGCTGGCTACGAGCAGCCGGCCCAGGAGCCCTATACGCCTCCGGCCCCGGAGCCGGAGAACCTGGCCCTCAGCTCGGACGACATCGACATCCCCGCGCTGAGCGAGCCCGCTCCGTGGATGGCTCCGAGCCCCACGCCCCCCGGTGGTGCCGCCCCGGTGGCCACGTCCGAATCCTCCTCGTTCGAGGACGTGCTGGAGGTCTCGGAAACGGATGTCTCCGGCACGGAAGCGTACGAAGACGCCTCGGCCCTCCAGGACGGAGCTTCGGCGTCGAGCTACCAGGAAGTCGACCAGGGAGCGGCGGCGGGGTTGAGCGCGGAAGAGGACTTCGGAGAGCTCGCCGAGCAGGTGGAGCCCGAGGCCGCGCGGCATGAGCCGGAGACTTCGCTCGAGTCGTCCTTCGCGGACCTCTCGCTGGAGGTCGAATCGGCCTCCGACGATTCATCGTCCACCGTGCTCGAAGCCCAGCCGTCCGAGGAAGCCACCCTCACGGCCTCCGAGTCCGAAGTGGAAGTCCCCTCTTCGGAAGTCGAACTGCTCGACGCGACGGCCGACAGCGAGCCGATGCTGGCCGAGGACCACGCCCCCACTTCGCTCGATGACGCCTGGGACTCCGCGCCGCTGGCCGTGGACCCGCTGGAGTCGTCCGCGACGGACCTCGCTGACGCGAATGACGTCATCGACGTCGGCGCGACGGAGAGCGCCGAGCCCATGTCGCTCGAAGCGAGCGATGTGACGGAGCTGTCTTCGAACGACGGTGCCGCGCTCGACACGGGCGCGGAACCGGACTTCACCGAGGCGGACGCCGGGACACTGAACGACGCGGCCTACGAGTCCTTCGAAGAGCCGAACGTGGGCGACTCCGCCTTCGCGGCCCAGGAGACTGGCACCGAAGGCTCCACGGCAGCCGAGCACCCCGGCTCCGTCGGCGCGGAAATCTCGCTCGATGCGTCCGACATGGTCGAGTCCACCTCGTCGGTGGAGTTCGCGGAGTCAGCGCCCGAGTCGCAGTTCGAGGAACTGGCGCTCGACGCGGCGGAGACGACCTCCAGTGGTTGGGACTCCGCGGCGTCGGCCGAGAGCGAGCATGGAGACTCGGACGTCTCCACGTCGCCCGCCGTCGAGGAGATCTCTCTCGACGCCGCCGATGTGAGCGTTGACGCCTCGTCCGAGGGTTTCCCCTCCGGCGAGTCGACGAACACCGAGGCACAGGTCTCCATGTTGGCGGGCACCGAGACCTCGGATGCAAGCGGCTGGACAGCGTCCGAGGAAGCGGGAGCCGCGTCGGAGCTGTCGGCTTCGGTCCTGGATACGGAGTCCGCTCCCGAGGGGAGCTCGAGCGAGGAACCGTTCGAGGACGCAGCGGTTCACGGTGAGCCGCCCACCTTCGAGGTGGGGGACCTGGGCGTGGAGGCGGAGGCCACGTCTTCGGCGGAGTCGCCTTTCAACACGGATGCCGTGCCTTCGCTGGAGCTGCGCTCCGTGCAGGTCGGGCCTGATCTCCAGGCGGACACGATTGAGGTCGCTACCCACGGGTCGTCATCCTTCGCGGCGACGTCGCTCCGTGAGTCGGTTTCGGATGGATTCGACCTGAGCGGCAGTCCCGAGGAGGCCGTACCGCTCGCGACCGCGGGTGACTTCCTGGAGCATGGGCAGTACTCGGCCTCGAATGAGCGGGGCCTGGACCTTCCAGCCGACACCTCGGATGGAGAGTGGGCCGCGCAGTCGGGTGAGTTGGAGCCCCTCGCGAGCAGCGCGGGCCTCGCTTCGGAGCAGGCCGCGCCCAACGAGCCGCAGTCCGACTGGGGTTCCACGGAGGCGGCCTCGACGGAGGGCACCTCGGAGTGGAACGAGACGGCCACCGAATCTCCCGCGCCGAGCGCGGAGGTCATCGAGCTTCAGTCCGAGTGGGCCGCTGCCTCCACCGACGAGGCCACGCAAGGCAACGACGGAGCAGAGTGGGCAGCGACGACGGAGCAAGCGCCCGAGACCGCCCAGGCGGAGTGGTCGACGGCCGAGCCGCGGTCCGAGTGGGCCGCGGAGTCCACCGCTGAGCCGCAGCCCGAGTGGGCCGCCACCGAGGAACTCCCCGCTGACGCCGCGCAGGGCGAATGGTCCGCGTCCACGGCTGACACCACCACCACGGCGCAGCCCGAGTGGGCTGCTACCGAAGAGCTTCCTGCGGACGCTGTCCAAGCGGAGTGGGCCGCTACGAGCGAAGTAGCCACTGCCCAGCCCGAATGGTCCGCCAGCGCCGAGGAACTCCCCGCCGACGCCGTCCAAGCCGAGTGGTCGACGGGCGAAGCAGCCCCCGCCACCGCGCAGCCCGAGTGGGCCGCCGCCGAAGAACTCCCTGCTGACGCTGTCCAGGCAGAGTGGTCGACGAGCGAAGCCGCCCCCGCGCAACCCGAATGGGCGACGACGGAAGAGGCTGCTCCGGAAGCCGTCCAGACCGAATGGTCGGCGGCATCCACGAGTGACGAAGCCACCGCTGCTCAGCCTGAATGGGCCGCGATGGAGGAGCTGGCACCGGACGCAGTCCAAACTGAGTGGGCCACGGAGTCCACGGCCAACGCCCCGCAGCCCGAGTGGGCCACGTCGACGAGTGACGCGGTCGCCACCGCGCAGCCCGAGTGGGCCGACACCGAGGAACTCCCCGCTGACGCCGTCCAGGCTGAATGGGCGACGACGGAGACTCCCGGCGAGCCGGCCGCCACTACGGCGCAGCCCGAGTGGACCGCGACCGAGGAACTGCCCGCCGACGCAGTCCAGAGCGAGTGGTCCGCGTCGACGACTGACACCGCCGCCACGGCGCAGCCCGAGTGGGCCGCTACCGAGGAGCTTCCGGCCGACGCAGTCCAGAGCGAATGGTCCGCGTCGACGACTGACACCGCCGCCACGGCGCAGCCCGAGTGGGCCGCTACCGAGGAGCTTCCGGCCGACGCAGTCCAGAGCGAATGGTCCGCGTCCACGGCTGACACCGCCGCCACTGCACAGTCTGAGTGGGCCGCCACCGAAGAGCTTCCGGCCGACGCAGTCCAGAGCGAATGGTCCGAGTCCACGGCTGACACCGCTGCCACCGCGCAGCCTGAGTGGGCCGCCACCGAGGAACTCCCCGCTGACGCCGTCCAGGCCGAGTGGTCGACGAGCGAAGCCGCCACCGCCACCGCGCAGCCCGAATGGGCGACGACGGAAGAGGTTGCGCCCGAAGCTGTCCAGGCCGAGTGGTCCGCGTCTACCGCTGACACCACCACCGCGGCACAGCCCGAGTGGTCCGCCACCGAAGAGCTTCCCGCCGACGCCGTCCAGGCCGAGTGGTCGACGAGCGAAGCCGCTCCCGTCACCGCACAGCCCGAATGGGCCGCCGAAGAGCTTCCCGCCGACGCCGTCCAGGCCGAGTGGTCGACGAGCGAAGCCGCTCCCGTCACCGCACAGCCCGAATGGGCCGCCGAAGAGCTTCCCGCCGACGCCGTCCAGGCCGAGTGGTCAACGGGCGAAGCCGCTCCCGCCACCGCGCAGCCCGAATGGGCCGCCGAAGAGCTCCCCGCCGACGCCGTCCAGGCCGAGTGGTCAACGGGCGAAGCCGCTCCCGCCACCGCACAGCCCGAATGGGCCGCCGAAGAGCTTCCCGCCGACGCCGTCCAGGCCGAGTGGTCAACGGGCGAAGCCGCTCCCGCCACCGCGCAGCCCGAATGGGCCGCCGAAGAGCTCCCCGCCGAC